>JBDTOF010000343.1:0-4392 GCA_039933375.1 Chloroflexota bacterium | reverse complement strand
TGATCTCTGTTCCCACGGGCATCGTGTTCTTCTCGGCGATCGGCACGATCTGGCTCGGTCGACTCCGTTTCGCCACGCCGATGCTGTGGGTTTTTGGCTTCGTCTGGTGCTTCCTCATCGGAGGCATCACCGGCGTCTATCTGGCCGACGTGCCGACCGACATCGTGCTCACGGATACCTATTTCGTTGTCGCCCACTTCCACTACACGATCGTGGGAGGAATGATCTTCGGGTTGTTTGCCGGGCTGACCTACTGGTTCCCGAAGTTCACTGGGCGAATGATGAGCGAGCGCCTCGGCAAGCTGCACTTCTGGTGGTTCACGCTGGCCTTCAACGCCGCGTTCCTGCCGATGTTCTGGCTCGGATTCCAGGGCATGCGCCGACGGGTGGCCGACTATCCCGCCGAGCTGGCCAACGTCAACCTGTGGGCCAGCAGCGCGGCCTGGATGATCGGGCTCTCGATGTTCGTCTTCATCTTCAACTTCATTCGCTCGTGGGCTCGTGGACCGAACGCTGGTCCGAACCCATGGGAGGCCAAAACTCTAGAGTGGCAGATCGCATCGCCTCCGCCGGTCGAGAACTTCGACGACCTGCCGGTTGTCACGGCGGGACCGTATGGGTACGGAGGTCGGCCATTGATGCCGTCGCCAGCGATCGACCCATCGGGGGCTTCCTCGTGAGCGCCATGGGAGAGGTGGTCCACCACGCTGAGGGCGATCCAGGCGAGGAAGCAGGGCGCCTGCTCTTCGGGCTCAAGCTGTTCATCCTGTCCGAAATCATGCTGTTCGGCGCCTTCTTTGCCGCCTATTTCGTGCTGCGGGGCGAGGCGCCATCCTGGCCCCCATCGCCGGATTTCGAGCGACCTGGGCTCCTGTTGGTCGGCGTCAACACGCTGATCCTGGTCTCCAGCAGCGTGACGATCCAGTGGGCCATCAGCCAGGTTCGTCGGGGAAACGCTTCAGGCCTGCGGCGCGGCCTCGGGATCACGATTGTCCTGGGTGGGATCTTCCTGGCGGTCCAGATCTACGAGTTCCTCAACAACGGATTCGGGATCGCCGATGGGGTCTTCGGGAGCACCTTCTACTCGCTCACCGGACTGCACGGTTTCCACGTCCTGACGGGTCTCGTCCTGATCAGCGTCGTGGCGAACCGCGCCCGGCTTGGACTGGTGAACCGCGATCACCATACGGCTCTCGAGGCGGTGAGCCTCTACTGGCACTTCGTCGATGTCGTCTGGGTCACGCTCTTCCTGACCGTCTACGTCCTGTAGGTCCGGGGCATCGCGGGCGGCCCGGCGGCGGCCGGCCCGGCGGCGCGGCGGCGCCACTCGCGGGCACGGTGGCCACTCGCGAGCCTGCGCGGCCCGGTTCCGCGCCCGCGGCCCGGTTCGGCCACTCGCGGGTCGGCAGTGGGTGCGCCCGGCCCGTACGATGGGCGCATGACCGAACCACCGGCGGCTCCCGCCCCCGGGCCACGCCCCGTTCGATCCCCACGCGGGACTGACATCTCCTGCCGCGGCTGGCAGCAGGAAGCGGTCCTCCGGATGCTCATGAACAACCTCGACCCCGAAGTCGCCGAGGATCCGGATCATCTCGTCGTCTACGGCGGCACGGGCCGGGCGGCTCGGAGCTGGGCAGCCTTCGACGCGATCGTGCGGGAGCTTCGTACCCTCGGCGACGACGAAACCCTGTTGGTCCAGAGCGGCAAGCCCGTCGGCGTGCTGCGGACGAATGAATGGGCCCCTCGCGTGCTCATCGCGAACTCCAACCTCGTCGGGAAGTGGGCGACGTGGGACGTGTTCCGGGACCTCGAGCGGCAGGGCCTGATGATGTACGGCCAGATGACCGCGGGTTCCTGGATCTACATCGGGACGCAGGGCATCCTCCAGGGGACATACGAAACGTTCGCCGAGCTGGCGCGCCAGCACTTCGACGGGACGCTGCGCGGTCGCTTGGTCCTCACCGCGGGTCTCGGTGGGATGGGCGGTGCCCAGCCGCTGTCCGTGACGATGAACGACGGCGTCTGCCTGGCGATCGAGGTGGACGAGCATCGTGCTCGCCGGCGCCTCGAGATCGGCTATGTGGATGCGTTGACGCACGACCCGGCTGAGGCGTTGGCGACCGCTCGGGCCTGGGCGGCCGCCGGCGAGGCCAAATCGATCGCGCTGGTTGGCAACGCTGCCGAGATCGAGCCTGCCTGGGCGAAGGCCGGTGAGCGGTTCGATGTCGTGACCGATCAGACCTCCGCGCACGATGCGCTCGGCGGGTATGTGCCGGCCGAGATCTCGCTGGCCGATGCTGACGTGCTCCGTGATGCCCAGCCGGACATATATGTCCAAAGATCGATGCGGTCGATGGGGGATCACGTGCGCGCGATGCTCGCATTCCAGGACGCGGGTGCGGTCGTCTTCGACTATGGCAACAACCTCCGCGCGCAGGCCCAGGACGCGGGCGTCGAGAACGCGTTCGACTACCCGGGCTTCGTGCCAGCGTTCATCCGCCCGCAGTTCTGCGAGGGTCGCGGGCCATTCCGCTGGGTGGCGTTGAGCGGCGATCCGGCCGACATCCTTCGAACCGATCGCGCCATCCTGGAGCTGTTCCCCGACGATGCCGGCCTGCATCGCTGGATCGAGATGGCCCACGAGCGGGTCCCGTTCCAGGGACTGCCGGCCCGCATCTGCTGGCTCGGCTACGGCGAGCGGGCGAAGGCGGGCCTGGCGTTCAACGAGCTGGTTCGGACCGGCGAGGTTTCAGCCCCGATCGTGATCGGCCGCGACCACCTCGACTCCGGGTCGGTGGCGTCACCGAATCGCGAGACCGAGGAGATGTTGGACGGCTCCGATGCCGTGGCCGACTGGCCGTTGCTGAACGCGCTGGTGAACACCGCCGCGGGCGCGACCTGGGTGTCGATCCACCACGGCGGCGGGACCGGGATCGGCTTCAGCCAGCATGCCGGTATGGTCGTGGTGGCGGACGGTTCGGAGCTTGCGGCGCGCAAGCTGGAGCGCGTCCTGACCACGGACCCGGCGATGGGTGTTCTGCGTCACGTGGATGCGGGCTACGAGCGCGCGATCGAGGTGGCCCGCGAGCGCGGTGTCCACGTCCCGATGCTGGACCAGGGGTAGCGGCAGCGCAGGACAGCCTACGGTCCGCGCCGCGGCGCCTCCGCGCCGGGTCCGCGCCGGCTCCGCGCCGGGTCCGCGCCGCGGCGCCGGGTCCGCGCCGCGGCTTTCATGGCTAATGTCGCCGGTGAGAGCACTACGCAGGTTGAGCGGCCAAGATCAGCTCCGCTCAGACCGATTCCTGTCGCGAAAGCCCCTGGATTCATCGCCGATGCGCGCCAGGACACGCATTTGACAGGAACCCCGCGGCCGCCAAGGATAGCGACTTGGTTAGTGCTCCCCGGGGCAGCATTAGCCAGAAAAGTGGGCCCGAGGCGCCCGGCGTTCCCGCGGCCCGGCGCCCCCCGCGCCTCGGCCCGACGCACTCGGCCCCGCTGGGCGGGACCTGGCGCGGCGGATTGTGCTCCTGGGGCACCACTCGGCGACGAAGTCCCCAGAACGGCGTGAATCCGCCCGTCCGCGGCGGTCGAGCAGCGCAACCGCGGCCATTCGGTGTCGCACAGCGAACAGTTCGGCCATGTCGGGTCGTCGGGAGCCGTGCCGGTGGTCGAGTTGTGCTCCAGGCGAACAATTGGCCGCTCCCCCGCGCCGCGTACTCGGCCCGCGACCTCGACGGCGCCCTCGCGCCCCCGCGCCCCCGCGCCCCGCGTCCCGCGTACCCGGCCACGGCCGCGGCTCCCGGTCTGGCACGATAGCGAGATGCTGATCGAGAGTGTCCCGAACTTCTCCGAAGGCCGGCGCCCCGAGGTCGTCGATGCCCTCGCAAGAGCCGTGACCGCCACCCCCGGCGCGTATCTGCTCGACCGAACCAGCGACGCGTCCCACAACCGCTCCGTCCTCACGATCGCGGGTGAGGCCGAGGCCGTGACCAGCGCCCTCGACGCGGCCGTCGAAGTTGCGATCCGCGAGATCGACATGGAGCAGCACAGCGGCGAGCACCCTCGCATCGGCGCCGTCGATGTCATCCCGTTCGTGCCGCTCGGTGAAACGACGCTCGACGAGGCCATCACGCTCGCGACCAGTTACGGCCGCCACGTCGCCGAGCACTTCGAAATCCCGGTCTACCTCTATGCCCGCGCGGCGTCCAGACCGGATCGCGTGCGCCTCGCCGATGTCCGGCGGGGCGGATACGAAGGACTCCGCGATGAGATCTCCCAGCGCGGTCGCGAGCCGGACTTCGGACCGGCGCGCATGCACCCACGCGCCGGAGCCGTCGCGGTTGGAGCGAGGCCATTCCTCATCGCCTGGAACATCAACCTCGAATCGGCCGA
>JBDTOF010000342.1:0-8337 GCA_039933375.1 Chloroflexota bacterium | reverse complement strand
CGATGAGACCGATGCGCTCGTAGTACCGAAGGGTGTGCACGCTGACCCGCGTTCTTGTGGCTGCCTCACTGATCGTTATGCCGTCCACCGTTGCAGTCTCTCACCTCGAGCGCACTCGAAGTCAAGAGGGGCCGAATTTGAACGGCCAACGAGGTAGCAGGCACGGTTCCTGAGCACAAACTCATCGAGACGTGACTCAACCGGTGGCACACGTCGTTCGGGAGCCGACGGCAGGCATGGCCCAAACGGCCAAGTAGCCACCGGGAACCACGGCCCGCACCCTTGAGGGCATGAAGGCGCGCTGGTCTGATCCACACCGGCTCCCGGGCTCCCCTGCCTGTTGCGACCCCGGGTACGTCCGCGCCGTGAACTGCGCGGTGGCCAGATGAGCGGGGTCGAGCTCGTCCTCGCCTTTCTCGCCGGGGTCGCCATGGGCGTCGCCCTCGATCGGTGGCTGCTGCCACCCCTCGTCGATGCGTGGATCGACCGACTGCGTCGGCATGAGCGATGAGCGCCACGACGGTGACGCGGAGCGAGAGCGGGCCGACGTGTACGCCTCCGCCCGGATCGGAGCCGCGGCCGCGCTCACGATCGTCCTCGTCGCCCTGCTCATCCTCGACGTCGTCGTACCGGGGTACGACGTCAGCCCCGGGACACTCCTCCCGCTGCTTGGCGCGATTCTCGCGCTCCTGGGGCTCGAGGCCTCCGCGTTCTGGAGCCGCGTGAGATGACGATCGTCGCGGCGCACCTGACCAACAAGGCCTACGGCTTCCCGACGCGAGGGGCGCAGCGGCGGGTCAAGGCACCGATCCTCGCCTGCATCCACATCACCGGCAACCGGCGGACCGCCGCATACACCGACCGGCACCAGGCAGCCCTCGACGAGCGCAGCTACGCGAACCGGGTCGGCTCCCCCGGTCCCTCGGCCCACTACTACGTCGCCCGCGACGGCTGGGCGATCGGGGCCATCGACCCGTCGGTGTACGCGGCCTGGTCGAACGGCGATGTCGCCAGTCCGAACAGCGCGAACGCCGGCATCGCGAAGGTGCTCGCCCTGCGGGCAAAGGGCTACAACGCGAACGAGGCGTACTGGCTCGAGTTCGAGTGCGTCGGCTATGGCTCGACGTACCCCATCACCGTCGCCCAGAAGCAGTTCTGCGCCACCCGGATCGCCGCGATGGCCAAGGTGACCGGGCAGCCGGTCAACCGCGCGACGGTCCACGGCCACAGCGACCTCAACAGCGTCAACCGGGCGTCCTGCCCCAGCCCGAGGACGAGCCGCGAGGCGTTCCTCGCCGACGTCATCGCCCGGGCAAACGCGATCCTCGTCCCGCCGACCACCACGGTCACCGTCGAGGCGGGCGACACCCTGGGCGCGATCGCCTCCGCACACGGGCTGACGCTCGAGGCTCTGCTCGCCTTCAGCGAAAACGCCAAGTACCGCGCCAACCCGGGACTGATCCAAAAAGCGATGCCGGACGTGGTAATGACGCTACGTATGCTCGGGAGGACAGCGGGTACCGGTGGCATGGACCGGTGGGTCCTGGCGGAACTCGCCTTATGCCTGGCGCTACTCGACGACCCCGGCCGCTCGGGGCCGACCGCCGAGATCAGACGCCAGGGCAGAGCAGAGACGTTTCAGGAATTCCGCGAGTACATCCGAACCCGTCGTCTCAGCAATTCCGAGACGCACGTTCTGGCCGCCGATCTGGCCGCCCGGATGAAGAGCCTCGGCCCGGATCTGGCACGCGTTTTCGGAGCGGTCGTATAGCTGCAGCGGCGTCGTGCAACTCGGCCTCGGTTTCTTCCATAGCCGATCACCGGATCAGGGGGCGCAACATAGCTCAGCGGTAGAGCAGCTGTTTCGTAAACAGCAGGTCCTCGGTTCAAATCCGAGTGTCGGCTCCAACGATTTGAATTTAGATGCAGGCAGCAATGCTCGGCGAGAGTGCGTCGTACGCCGGGCCCCAACCGCAAGTTGCGCCAGCCGAAGGCCACGATCCTGGATGGATTCCGGCAGCCACTTGTCGCGTGCCGCTACCTCTGCGCGACGGGTCGCAGTCTCCAAGAAACCGTTTGGATAACGCCTTGCTCCGAACTAGCGGAAAATGGCATCGACACGAACAACACCGTACGGAGCGATGTCCAGCCTGGTCGGATGGCGGTCGGCAAGACGCTGAACTCCTGCAACGTGCACCGTTACTTGCCCCAGCATCCGGGGAAGCCGGACGTCTAAGGTCCGCGGAAGATCTTTGAGGTTTGCCAGGATGAGTCGGAGGCCACCTGGGTGGCCGAGCGCCAGGGCGGCCACGCCAGATGGGGTCGTCGTGCGATGCATGACCGTGGCCCCGGCCGACGTCACGTCGCGTACCGCGGCATACACTGGTATTTCTGTGTGGGACAAGGCGCCAGCGACATCGGATGCGACTGCCGTCGAGATCAGACCGGCCGGGCCTGTCACCTCATGGATTAGCACCGCAGCGACTCCCGTTCCGGCGATAGCCTCAAGGCTGCCAATGGTCCACGCCGCAGTGAACGACCTGACCTGGCGCGAATCACGTCGCTCGGCGTCATTGGCGGCGCCGTATACGGGGCGCGATGGACCATATGGGTTGAACCGTGGCCGGAGGGTCACGGGTCCGATCGTCATCGGAAGTCCTGCGCTCAGGGCTTGGGCGGTTCGGATCGCGACAGGTTGTGCGGCGATATTCTCGAGGACGGACTCATCATCGAAGGCGTGGACCTGCGGCGACACCGGGAATCCGACTGCGTCGAGCAACCCGATAGGAAGGTCAGCCCGATTGAACTCGGCGAAGTTCGCGCGGCTACCCCCTCCCACCGGCAGCGTCAGACCGGTCCGCTTCGCGAGCTCTCGCAGCTGTGTCGCCACGACGTCGGTGGTCGCGTACCACGATGTTGGAAAGACGAAGACATTCTCGGGCGACGATCCGGCAAGGGCCAGTTCGGCCACAAGTTCGTCCAGTCCGGACCCGTCGTCACCGGCCACCGCTTCGATCTCGAGGCGCGCATCGACCGCTCGGACCACCTGACGCGCATCCGCCAACGCAGTCTCCCAGCCCGGGCGGTCGAGCTCGATCACGGTGCGGACGATCGCGGGATGGAGCGTCCGGAGGGCGTCGAGTTCCGCTTGAGTGAGCCGCTCGCGGCCTGGCGCGAGGGAGGTGCCGATTTGCGGCATCGGACCGATCAGATCGACATGAACCTCGACGGGGTCGACACTGTGAACTCTGGTCGCAGCGTCCGCGGCTCGGTCCACCGCGACACCGACGGTGGCGAATGAACGCGCCCATTCGAGTTCGAACGTGACTGATTGTCGGATCGGGGTGTTGCGCTCGACCGTGACTGGGTATGGGAGACGAAGCGGGGTCGAGAAGGTCTTGAATGAGGCGTCGGTCCAGTTCCGTTGATCCTCCATCTCGAACACATCACCCTCGAATCGTGTGACAGCAGCGATGCCATCTGTCACCGGCCATCGCAACTCGATGATGTCCGGAAAAGGCTGATGCGGCGAGATTCCCTCCGGGAGTACACCGTCCACGATGCCCTCCGGGGTCACAACGCGCATCGGCGATCCTGCGAGATCCATCGGGTGCAGGACGCAGATTCCGATCCGGTTGCGTTGGAATGTGGATCCGGCCATCCCGTCCATCGAGAACCGGATGGTCCCGTCGCGGTCGCCCGCGATGTGACCCTGCCAGGTGAAATCGATCTGACCCTGCCGGTGACGGGACACGTATCGGATCTCAAAGGAGTCAGGTGCCTCCCGAAGTCGCACCCCACCGAGGGATCCCGCGATGGTCCCCCAGCAATCATCGCGCACGGCGACGTAGAGGCCGCGGATCAGCTCGATCTCGCCGAGTTTGAACCAGCGGAGGGCGCCTGCTTCGAACGTGACCGACACCGGACCTGCGCGGAGGATGCGGCGTGTAGTCGGTGCGCCATCGCTCATCAGGCCTTCGCAACGGACGACGGCGCCGCCTCGACTTCGTACCCTTCGCCGTCGATCAGCAGGGATTCCCCAGGTCGGAGGGCCAACGGCACCCGTTGACCCGTGGTGTCATGCGTTGGGACTTGCTCCAGGAAGCGGATCACGTCCTCGTCGTCTGGGTCAATGTAGTGGGACGCGATGGCAAAGCGCACCCCGAGCATCTCGGCCGCCATCGCCGCCTCGTCCGGGCTCATCTCGCCGGTCAGGATGCGACCCGGGCCTGGTGAGAAGGTCGGGACGAGGGGCTTCGGCTGCGTGCATCCGAGGATGCCGACCGTCGGTCGATGGAGGCGTCCGATCAGCGCCAAATCGCCAAAGATCGCCGAGTCGCCGAAGTGATAGACGCGGATGTTTGGTTCGGTCTCCACGACGAATCCGAGTGGTGTCCCCGTGATGACCGTGCCATCCTGAAGTCGGGCCTGCGACCAGTGATGGGACTCCACTGGCCGAACATGAACCCCGCCCACCTCTACCTGGATTCCCCAGACCGTGACTCGGATCTGCGATGCCGGAAGACCGCGCTCGCGGAGGAGCGCGGCGCTATCCGTGCCGCAGACCACCGGCGCACCAGTCCGCAGAGCGATCTCCGCTGTGTCCCCCAGATGATCGATCGGTGGGTGCGAGACGAGGATGACATCGGGCCGCTCAAGCTCATCCGGGCTACAGGCCGCCACCGGGTTTCCGGTCAGAAAGGGATCGATCAGGATGCGACGCCCCGGCCCCGAGAGCTCATAGCCAGCTACCCCAAGGTATCGGATCCGCGTCGTCACACCCTGACCTCCGACTCGACCGGCGTCGATCGCTGGCCGACGCTGCCGACCCATCGCATGTGCCTCGACGCAACCTCGCTGATGGACCTCTCGATCCGGTCGAACAGGGCGACCGGATCATCGCCCATCACATCGGTGGCCGCATAGTCGCGGACCGCATGAAGGTAGGCCTCGCGGATGGCTGTCGATATGTTGATCTTGGCGATTCCCGCGGCGGTCAGTGAGCGTATGACGTCCTCGCCGGTGCCGGTTCCGCCGTGCAGCACCAACGGCACCCGAGACATGCCGGCCAACAGTCTGGTGCGCTCGACGTCGAGGATCACCGGGACATTCGTGCGGCCATGGACATTCCCGATGAATGGGGCGAAGGCGTCGATGCCTGTGGATTCGATGAATGCCAGGGATTCCTCGAGCGAGCGAGGCTGCCCGCTCGAGGAGGCGACACCGGCTTCCATCCCGCGGATCGCTTCGAGTTCGCCCTCCACGGCCACACCGCAACGATGCGCCTCGTCGACGATCAGCTGGGTCAGGCGGATATTTTCGGAGGGTTCGCGAGCTGAACCGTCGAACAGCACGCCGTCCCAACCGGCATCCATACAGTCGCGAATCAGGTCGAGGTCCGAACAATGATCCAACTGGAGCGCCACGCGGACGTCGATCAGGGCTGCAGCGGCATGGAAGGTTGCCGCAAGCGGGCGAGGGCCATTTCGACGCGCGACGATTGCCGACGTCTGGACGATCACCGGCGACGCCTCGCTTGCGGCCGCCTGCATGACCGCCGTCATGCTCAACGCGTCGACGACGTTGAATGCCGCGACCGCGTACCCACCGGAACGGGCGTCCGCGAGCATCGCCGGTAGGTGGCCGCTCACCATCGGGTCATGTTCTCGTCCAAGTGCGCTCGAGGCCGCCGATGAGCGCGACCATCGCACGGTTGAGCGGCGCGTCGAGCCCAAGCAATTCCGCCTGCCGCACAATCGCGCCGTTGACCACCTCGACCTCCGTCTTGCGGCGAACCTCGACGTCCTGCAGCATCGACGCCTTGCCGTTGCCGGCGCGACCGAGTAGCCCATTGATGAAGGCGACTCGTTCGGCAGCGTCGATCTCATAACCGGCTGCCCGTAAAATCCGGACCGATTCCTCGGCGATGGCGTCAGCCAAGTCCAGCATGGCCCCCGGCTGACCCAGCTCGCCGGCATATAGCCCCGTCAGAGCAGAGGTCGGGAGGGTGGCGGTGTTGAGCACCACCTTTTTCCAGACCTCGGTGCGCACGCTCGATGTGGCTGTCGATGGCAGTCCTGCATCTTGCTGCAGCGTTGCCACGAGCGCTGCTCGACCCAGGTCCGATGAGTCCGCGTAAGGCCCGAGGACAGTCGGCCCCTCGCTGGTACAAGCGACACGCCCGGGACCATCCACGCGCGCACTTTGGTATGTCACGCCGAAGACCAGCCGATCGGGTCCGAGGACTTCGGCAATCGTGTCGGCATTCCCCCAGCCGTTCTGCAGGCTGACGATCGTGGTGTCGCCATCGATCAGCGGGCCAGCCGTGCCCGCGGCTGACCGCGTGTGATGCGCCTTGGTGAAGAAGTACACGAGATCAACGGGCCCGACATCGGATGGGTTCGACGTTGCGCGCGGGTTCGTCTGACTGCTCACGTCGGAGGTCACGACGGTCAATCCCTCGGCCGCTAAGGCGTCCACGACCGAGCGGGCAACGTCCACGATGGCGATCTCCGCTCCGGTCGAGCCTAGTCGATCAGCCCAGAGCCCACCCATCGCCCCACCGCCGATGATCGCGATCCTCATGAATTCACCTCATTCGATTCGGACACATCGACCAGGACCTTTGCGGTGGCTCCGGGGTCCTTGAGGGCGAAGTCCATCGCATCCGCTGCCTTGTCGAACGGATAGCGACGCGTCACAAGCCGTTGCACCAGCCCTCGACGCCGACGCACGAGATCCACCGCGGCGGGGAAGAGGCCGGCACTATTTCGAGATCCGACGATAGCCAACTCCTTTCTGGTGAACTCGATGATCGGCAGCGACACCTCATCCTGAGACAGCCCGACGACGACGACGGTCCCGGACGACGCGACAATATCGACTGCGGTGCGTAGCAACGACGGCACGCCCGTGACCTCGAACACGGCGATCGGCCCCTCGCCGTCGGTCCATGCCTGAACCGCAGCCCCGAGATCCTCGGAAACCGTATTGACGATCGCGGCCGCCCCGAGACTCTGGGCCAGATCCAGCCGCGGCGCCAGGCGATCGACGACGAGAGCCTCGGCGCCGCGGTCAAGCGCGCAGATCAGGATTGCCTGTCCAATTGGCCCAGCGCCGAGGATCACGACCCGACCCCCTGCCTCGATCCGACTCCGGGCGACAGCCTGCAAACCGATGGACATGGGCTCGACCAGGGCGGTCAACGCCGGGTCGAGGTCGATGACCGCGTGGCATGCCGCCGCAGGGACGACCAATTGCTCCGTCAGTGCACCGTCGACATGCGAGCCCAGGACCTTGAGTCTGACGCAGCAGTTGGACCGACCACGTCGGCACGCAACGCAGGCCCCACACGCGATGAGCGGCTCAACAGCAACGCGCTCGCCGACGACCAGTGGACGAGACCCCGGAACGGCATCTCCGATCGCGACGACGCGACCACCGAACTCGTGGCCCTGTACGCGAGGGTAGTCGAAGTACGGGTGATGACCCGTCCACGCATGGAGGTCGGAGCCGCAGATCCCAACTATTTCCACAGCCACGAGCACTTCGCCTGGACCAACTGTGGGCTCAGGGGCATCATCGCGAATCTCCAGTCGGCCCGGTCCGACTGTTACGGCTCGTCTCACCCGCCGACCCCGAATTGGCGAGCCACGTCAACAAGCAGCATCGGGCCACCGACATTGCCGGGGACGACCGCCAGAGGCACGCGCCGACCAGCGGCCAACGGGAGCTCCCAGAGTGCGACGCCTGGCGCCAGTTGACCGCCTACTCGAGCCACCGTCGCACCCATCGCGCGACGAGCGACCTCGGCTGAGGTGATGCCCCCCTTGGCGATCAATCCATCGCACATCGCGCCGACGCCGGCGACGGTCGCGATCAACATGGTCATCACGCGTTCTCCCAGGGTGAGATTGCCGGTGTCCTGGGCACGTGTCCGACTCGTGGCGAGGATCGCGAAACCGCGTCGCTCGAGATCACTCGCCAGCCGATGCCCAGCCTTCTCAATGCGGCGTTCTGACACCGGACTGCCCGGGGACGACCAGTCTGGCGACAGCTCGATCGGTTCCGTCCCGGTGGCCTCCGCCAAGCGTCGAAGCTGATCCGTGCTCGCTCTGGTTTGCGATCCGCAGACTGCCAGCACGCGACCGGGTTTCGGCACTGCAACGTCGCCGATCTGGCGGCCGATAAGTCCGGCGCGTATCGCCGCGAATGTCGAGGCGGAGCGAACCACGACCTCCCGGCCGGCCCGCTCTGCTTCCACCAGCCCGAGGGCCGCAACCTCGAGATCGGCGCGCGTTTCGGCTTCTGGGATCACGACTGACCGTGCGGGGGCGG
>JBDTOF010000341.1:0-2074 GCA_039933375.1 Chloroflexota bacterium | reverse complement strand
CGGGCGTCCTGAACCGCGTGTCCAGCCTGATGCGCGCCCGCAACTTCAACATCGACTCGTTGGCCGTCAGCCACACTGACCAGGAGGGCCTGTCGCGGATGACGATCACCCTCCATGGCGATGACGTCGCGGTGGAGCAGGCCGCCAAGCAGCTCTACCGTCTCATCGACGTGCTCAAGGTCCAGGACGTCACGGCCGATCCGACCGTCGAGCACGAGCTGGCGCTCGTCAAGATCCGGGCCACCGATGCCAATCGGGGCGAGCTGCTCAAGGTCGTGGAACTCAGCAAGGGACGTGTCGTGGACCTGGTCGGTGAATCGATCATCGTCGAGGTCAGCGGCACCGAGGCCGAGGTCGATGCGTTCGTCGCCCTCGTCCGCACGTATGGCATCAAGGAACTTGTCCGAACCGGCGCGGTCGTCATGTCGCGCGGTGCCGGATCCATCGAGGAGGCACTCAAGCGATGACCGCCCGCATGTACTACGACAACGACGCCGACCCGAAGGCCCTCGAGGGCCAGACTGTCGCGATCATCGGCTACGGCAGCCAGGGCCACGCCCATGCCCTCAACCTTCACGAATCCGGGGCCAAGGTCATCGTTGGGCTGGCCGAGGGTTCCAAGAGCCGCGCGTTGGCGGCCGACGCCGGCCTGGAAGTCGCGAACGTCGCGGATGCGGTCAAGGCCGCCGACGTGATCATGATCCTCGTCCCCGATACGGCCCAGAAGGCCGTCTACGACGCCGAGATCGAACCGAATCTGCGGCCCGGACAACTCCTCATGTTCGCCCACGGCTTCAACATCCACTTCGGACTGATCGCTCCGCCGGACTTCGTGGACGTCGGCATGGTTGCGCCCAAGGGCCCCGGCCACCTCGTTCGGAGCGTGTACCAGGCCGGAGGCGGCGTTCCGGCACTGTTCGCCGTCCACCAGGACCCGACCGGGACCGCCAAGGCGCGCGTCTTCGCGTATGCCCGCGGCCTAGGGAATACGAAGGCCGGAATTCTCGAGACGACCTTCAAGGAGGAGACCGAGACCGACCTCTTCGGCGAGCAGGCCCTGCTCTGCGGCGGCGTGTCCGCGCTCGTGAAGGCAGCCTTCGAGACGCTCGTCGAAGCCGGCTACCAGCCCGAACTCGCCTACTTCGAGACCATGCACGAGTTGAAGCTGATCGTGGACCTCATGTACCGCGGCGGCCTCAATTTCATGCGCTTCAGCGTGTCCGACACGGCCGAGTACGGCGACTACGTGTCCGGCCCGCGGATCGTCGAGGGCGCCAAGGCAACGATGCGCGATGTCCTGGCCGAGATCCAGAACGGCTCTTTCGCCAGCCGCTGGATCCGCGAGAACGAGACGGGCCGCCACGAGTTCGAGCGCCTCCGCGCACAGGATCGCGACCACCAGATCGAGCAGGTCGGTGCGGCCCTCCGCGCCCAGATGCCGTTCCTCAACCCGGTCGTCGTCCGGGCCGGCGAGGCCCAGGCCGAGGCCACCACGCCTGGCGGATCTCGCTGATGAGTGGTGCCGTACCGCGCCCGTCGGGCCCCTTTGTTCCGGCGGGCACGGTTCGCATCTTCGACACCACGCTCCGCGACGGTGAGCAGGCGCCCGGCGCCGGCCTGACGGCAGCCGAGAAGCTGGAAGTCGCGCGGCAGCTCGCCCGACTCAAGGTGGACGTCATCGAGGCAGGTTTCCCGTCAGCCTCGCCCGGCGACTTCGAGGCCGTCAGGCGGATTGCCCAGGAGACGAAGGGCGGGATCGCGGTGGCGGCGCTGGCGCGTTGTCGCGACGGCGATCCGCAGCGCGCGATCGAGGCGATCAAGGTCGCCGAGCGGCCGCACCTCCACGTCTTCATTGCCACCAGCGACATCCACCTCAAGCACAAGCTCCGGGTCGACCGTGAGACGGCCCTGAAGGAGGCCGTTCGCTGGGTGCGCCATGGTCGGGAGCAGCTGGGCCGGGATGCCGAAATCGAGTTCTCGGCCGAGGATGCGTCGCGAACGGACAACGACTTCCTGATGCAGGTCTACGAGGCCGTCGTCGAGGCCGGCGCGTCCACGGTCAACATCCCGGACA
>JBDTOF010000340.1:0-2075 GCA_039933375.1 Chloroflexota bacterium | reverse complement strand
AGACCCGAACAACCAGGTCGAAGCCGAGCTCATCGACCGGTTCCTCCGTGAGGTGTTGGGCTGGGAGGCGTACCTGTTCTACGCAGGCGGGACCTTCAGTGATTGGGCTGGCGCTGGCATGAACGGTTGGGTGGAGGGCACAGTGACCGGCCAGGGTTACCTGCGGTGTGCGCCGGGGCGCACAAACCCGCTCTACCCCGACGAGTCGTGCGCGCCGACGCTCGACGACCTCCGCTACGAGACGGTCAGCCTCGACCTCGCGCAGCTCGACCACCAGGGCCGTGACGGGATCTGGGTGGTGACGGGATGGCGCTCGACAGCGCCCTTCGTGCAGACCGATCCGGACGTGGCTGAGGCCGACGCCCGGCGACGCATCGAGGCGTTCCTGGACGCACGCGTGGTCGGCAGCGGCGCGGAGGGGGACGTGGTGGTCCCCACCCGCGACGTGGTGCCCCTGCTCTACGCCACGACATCGGGTGCCCCCTACGAGCGGTACGAGGTGGAACGAGTCGCGGGGCCGGACTGGCCCGACGGTCGGATGACGTTCACGGTCCGCCTGGTGGCGAACGGCGGCGCCACCGTCGTCGAGCAGGAGGTCTCGGCCGACCAGGGCAACCCACTCTGGGTGCACGCCGACAGCACCACCGAGAACGGCCAGCCGATCCTGCTGTCCTGGTCCAGTCCCGACGGTGCCGTGTCCGTCTCGGCGCCCGCCACGTGGACGGCGTGGCTGAGCGGGAAGGAGGGGTCCGATTATGTCCACGACGTGTGGTTCGGGACCCTGTGGCGTGTCGGCGAGTTCAACTTCAGCGGGGACCGCGTCGAATTCGTCGACCCCGTCGCCTTCGACGCATGGTGCGGTGCCCAGGGTGGGTCCCCGCTGCTCTCGGCGCCTGCCAGCGCGGCGGCGATCGTGCAGCAGGTGATCGCGGATCCCTCCTTCGAGACCACCGCGCCGGTGGCGGCGCGCGTCGGTGGCCTCGAGGCCGTGTCGATCGACGTCACCCTCGCTCCCGGCGGCGTGCGTTGCGGGCCGTTCGGGATCGAGATCAGCCGCTGGGTCCACTCGGTCGGACCGGGAGAGCGCCTCCGCCTCTACCTCATCGATCTCCCGGCGGGAATGCCGGTCAAGACGCTCGCCATCACGGTCGTGGCGACGGAGGAGCGCTTCGATGACGTCATCGCCGAGACCGCGCCGATCATCGAGTCGATCGAGTTCCACCCTGGCTGATCGCGACACATGCGCTGCCGATGGATCGACACCAGGAGCGTGGGCGACGTGATCATCAGGTCTGGATGAGTCATTGTCGTGGCTCCGGTGGTCGCGCTGCCGGCATGTACCTCGATTCCGAGCGATAGCGAGAGTTCGCCCCCGGTCGGATCGACGGTGGCTCCGCCTGCATCGACAACAACGGTAGTTGCGCCGTCGACAGCGGCGACCGGGCCGGCCCAGCCTTTCCCCATCGCGTCGTTTGCCGCCATCAATGAGGATCCGGTGAGCGACGAGTTGGCGGCCAAGCTCCAAGCGGCCCTGGCCCTGCACGATCGAGTTCCACGCGCGCTGATGACGACACGATCCACGGAAGAAAGGCCGCGCTGAGGGCCGTGCCGGACAACGGGCCGATCAGGGTCACCATTCCGGGCCCCGGCGGGGATTCGATCTCAGGATCGCTCGGGGATCGAAACCTCGTCTGCTTGGGGCATCGTCTGGCTGCGCGGCACGTCCTACACTCGCGCTATGCCCATCCTGCGCAGCCGGCTGGATCCCGCGAGCCCTGAGGCGATCGCCAACGCGGAGTCCATGCGCGCGCTCGTCGCCAACCTGCGGGTCAGGACGGCCACGGTGGCTGCCCGGGGTGCCGGCGGTGACGACCGTTCGATCGCACGACACCGGGAGCGCGGCAAGATGCCCGTTCGCGAGCGGATCGACCGGATCCTGGATCCCGGGGCGCCGTTCCTTGAGCTGAGCGCCTTCGCCGCGAACGGCATGTACGACGACGATGCCCCGAGTGCCGGGGTGGTCACCGGGATCGGGCGGATCGAGGGGACGATGTGCGTCATCGTCGCCAATGACG
>JBDTOF010000339.1:0-4023 GCA_039933375.1 Chloroflexota bacterium | reverse complement strand
TGACCGAGCCGATGGGCAGCCTCGATGAGGGCGCCGACGGCCTGATGATCAGCCACGGCCGGGTAGCCATCCGAGACGTACCAGCTCGTGGTGGTCTCCATGCGAACGGCTCCGGCGGTGATGCAAAGATCGCCTGCTCGCATCTCCGGCTGCAATCCGCCGCTCGATCCAACGCGAATGAAGGTCGGGTGCTCGGTGATCGCGAGGATCTCGGCGATCACGATCTCAACGTTGTCGGCACCAATCCCGGTCGAGACGATCGAGACGCGCAATCCCTTATAGAGACCGGTCACCGAAGCGAATTCACGATTGCGCCGCTCGAATTCGATTGACTCGAGTTTGCTGGCAATACGGGCTGTTCGATCGGGATCGCCGGGGAGGAGGATGTACTCGGCCAGTTCTCCTGGGCCGAGATCGATGTGGTACTGCCGCTCCCCGGTGGGGAGTGCGACGCGGGGGTCCGCGTTCGGCAACCAGCTTCTCCTCGTGCGTACGTGCCTGCCTCGCGGCGCGAGGTTCGGGCAAGGGTAGACGCACGCTCGAACGGGAGTCAAGCGTGCCCACGCTCGGCTTGAGCATCATCGACACCCTCAGCCGAGGTGGGGAGGCTGGTCCGGGGTCTGCCGCAGCCCGGTGAGCCGCGTGGCAATCGCCATCAGGAGTCCACGCCGAGCCCGGCGGCGACGGGCGAGCAACAGCGCCAGCGGGGTCCCCAGGGCCATGAGCGCCAGCACCGAGACGAGGACGACACCGATGAGATCGGTCCCATTGCGCGATCCCTTCGAGGTTGCGGCACTCGCGGCCGGGGCCGAATCGCGCCCCGGGGCAAGGATTGCCGCCATCGGGATGGCCTCTCCGAGGGCGCCGAGTCGAACGATGCCAGCTGGATCCTTGACCACGAGACCGAAGCCCGCGGCACCCTGCCGGACCTGGCCGACGATGCCGACGGCGTCACCACGGCTCAGCAGGCCCGCGAACCCGGATGCGTCACCTGCCAGCTCGACATCCGCTGTGGCAGTGCCATCGTCGAGCGCAAAGCCGGTTTCCGAGGTTGCAGCAACCAAGCCACCAACCCGGACCAGTTCGCCGATGTGCTGGGAGAGCGTCGCCAGATCAACGTCCGGGACCGAGTCCGGGCCGCCGGCGCGCCCATACGAGGTTGTCCGCGAGACGGGCGCTGAACCTCCTCCCGAGGCGCCACCCGAGGCGCCGCCAGGAGCCCGCGACACGACGACGATGTCGGACATCTGCCGGGGCACCACAGCCCAGCGGCGATCGGTCGCCGACGGATAGGGCCGACGGACCACGCCGGTGATCGTCACCGCCTGGCCGGCCGAGAGCGTCGTGGAATGGATCCCGCTCCCGGCCAGCCCGAGGACGAGCACGTCATGACCGGCGACGCGAACCTCGGCCCGCCATCGGTCACCCAGCCTGGTCACCTTGAGGACCGTTCCCGAAATACGGACGAGTTGCCACTCTTGGCTCTCGGCGGGAAGGGAGGTCAAGACCGTGGGCGCGAGCACCGCAGCGAGGCCGATCACGACGGCCGTGCTCGCCTTGATACGCGGCGCGCCCCAGGCCGTGCCCATCGATCCAGAAACACGGAGGCGCACCCCGATTGCAACGCGCGCAGCGTCCGCTGGCAAGACCACCTCGATCCCACCGCTGTCGTCCTCGATGACGATCTGACGACCCGTGGCGTCCAGCAGGCCGGAGCCCGCGACGACAACGCCCTGGACCGAGACGGATCCGCTCCCGAGCCGTTTCGCCGTGGCGATGCTGATGGTCGGATACCCGGGTTGATCGGTCGCTCCCGGGGTGCCGCCAGCGCCGGAACCGCCCTGAGGCGCGATGTCGTTCCGGTCGCGAAGGCACAGCCGGTACCCGTCGAGGACGCCCTTCCGCGAGGCCCGCTGTCCGACGATCCCGGTCAGTCGGACCGTGGCACCGGCGATGAGATCGGCAACGGAAATCCCGCTGGTCGCGTCGGCGATGACGCGGACCGTCGTCCCGTGCGAATCAACGACGTCAACCGTGATGTCGCCGGACGGACTTCGGCGGGCGGCGCCAGCCTGCGTGCCGACGATCGCTGCCAGCAGGCCCTCCGTGGCTTCGCCAAGGGCCGATCCGGCCAGCTCCGTCGAGGCCGGCAGCGGTCCGTCTCCGATCTGCGCGATGCCACGGGCGGTCGGCCGCAACTCGAGCTGGCCGTAGGGCGCCGCGGACGCGCCTGTGATCATCACGACCCGCCCCCGGAGCAGAGGGCCGGTCCCGTCGGGAAGGCGCACCGCTACCCCGCCGGTCGCGTCAGCAATCACGATCACGGGAGGCGCTCCGAGCCGACCGGCCTCGGCCGTCACGACGCCGATGACCGTCACCGTCGTGCCCAGCGAGGTGGCGCGGGCATCCGCGATCGAGATCGCCAGCCCGGATGTGGGATCGGGTGGACCACTCGGCGCGGGGGTCGGGATCGGGGTTGGAGTTGGGCTGGGGCTTGGCGAGGGATCGGGTGTGGCGGAGGGCGTCGGAGTCGGAGTTGGAGTTGGAGTCGGCGCAGGGCCCGGCTCGATCGTGAAATCCCCGGGCAGCGTGGCGTACACGCGATATCCGCTCGTGCCGGTGCCCGTGCTGTCTCGCTGGCCGACCGGTCCGATGACCAGGACATTGGTTCCCGCGGGGATGATGGCGCTGTCGCTGGCGGCTGGCCCGACGATGATCCGCGTTGGCCCGGACCCATCGTCGATGAGCAGGCCGATCCCGTCGGCGTAGCTGGTGGGGGCCCCGACCGTTACTCCGCTGACCGCGACTCGCCACCCCTCGAGCGGCTCGCCCACCATGCCGGTGCTCACGGTGGTGGGTGCCGGCAGGCCGACGATTCCCTCCGGGACGACGTTCGACGGGCTGACGCGGAGGGTTCGGGTGCCGTACCGCTCATCGACGGTCCCGGAAAGCCGCACCAGCGTGCCGGCGACGTAGGGCACGGGCGGCGTCACGTCGAGGTACACCGCGATTCCCGCGCTGCCATCCTGGACAAACCCGACCCGTCCTGATTCGAGCGATGGCAGGTCCACGGTGAGGACGCCCTCGATCAAGGCCAGCGACGCGTTCGGCAGCGCCCGGGCATCACCGATCGCCAGCGGGGTCGGTGACGGCGGCGGACTCGGGCTCGGGCTCGGGGACGGAGTCGGGCTGGGGCTCGGCGTCGGCGAAGGACTCGGGGCTGGCGTTGGTGCTGGCGTCGGTGCTGGCGTTGGCACCGGTGACGGACTCGGGGGGGCGCTGGGCGTAGCCGTAGCCGAGGGGCTCGGCGAGGCCGTCGCCGACGGGCTCGGCGTGGGGCCGGGTACAGGAACGGGTGGCGTCGACAGGTTCTGTGGGTTCGGGGCGGTCTGGATGAACCAATCCGCTGCGTTGTCATTCGAGTCCGTCGTGTTGCCGGCCAACCCGCCGGGTCGCCGCTCGATGCTCTGACCGGCCGGCGGCGCCGATGCGGGCGCGCCTTCCACGTACGCGTTCGCGGCATCGCCCCAGCCGACGGCATCGATCGTTGGTCCGCCGATCTGGCGCAGGGCCAGGGAGCCACCGGTCGCGGCGAAGCCTCCGCTGTACGTCGCGTCCGCGATCGTCGCGTACGCGCCCGTCGAGTTCGCCACGAGGAGGTGGCGGCCGGGTGCGAGGATCGTGGTCGATGGCCAGGTTGTCTTGCGAGTGATCGTTCCGCCTGTCGAGGTCACATAAACGAGCTCCAGGCCCGACAGGTCGACGTCCAGATCGCCGACATTTGCGACCTCGACGAATTCGTCGGACGCGGAGCTACCGCCGGTCTGGACTTCGGACACCACGAGCATGGAAGCGGGCCAAGCTACCGCGGCCAGCGAGCTGCCGGACTCGCCGACCGGACCGGCCGCCGCGAGCGTGCCGGTCGTGGTGGCGATGAGCACGAAGAGTGCGGCTGCTGCCGCCAAGCGGACGCGTTCCACCGATCGACCTCCGGGCGGGCAGAATCGACGAGCGCTGGCGGGA
>JBDTOF010000338.1:0-3179 GCA_039933375.1 Chloroflexota bacterium | reverse complement strand
CATCCTCCACGACCACCGGATCGCTGATCCCGGCCGCGGCAAGCGCATCGAGGACGTGCTGGAGAAGCGGCAACCCGTCCAGCGTCGCAGTCAGCTTGCGGCCGCCGAACCTCGTGGACTGCCCGGCAGCGAGGACGATGGCGGTGATGCGGTCCGGCTCGATCGAGGTCACGCTACGCCGGCTGGGATACACGTCGGCGATCCTTCATCGGAACGCCGGATCCACCATGCCGGAGAGCGATGATCTCGGCCATGATCGCGAGCGCGGTCTCAGCGGGAGCTCGACCTCCGAGGTCGAGTCCGATCGGCCCACGGACGCTGTCAATCTCAGAGCTGGTGAGCCCCGCATCGGCCAATCGCTCTCTCCGTGCGGCCTGCGTGGTCCGCGAGCCGACGGCGCCGACGTACCAGCAGCCCCGCCGAACGGCTTCGAGGATCGCGGGTTCGTCGAATTTCGGATCGTGGGAGAGAATGGCCACCGCGTCGTCGGGCCCAACGGCAATGGCCTCGAAGGCATCCTCGGGCCAGGCGGCCTCGATCCGGTCAGCTTCCGGGAACCGCTCGCGGGTCGCGAACGCCGAGCGACCGTCCACCACGACCGTTTCGTAGCCGAGGTCGCGCGCATAGCGGATCAGTGGCCGGGCAGCCTCCACGGCGCCAACCACGACGAGGCGCGGCCTGACCGGGTAGACCTCCACGAAATAGCCGCGGTCTTCGAATTCGACCACCCGCGACCGACCCTCGCGGAGGATTCCCGAGGCGGTGCTCGCCAGCAAGTTGTCGAGCCCGGAACTCCCGGTCGATCCGGACACGATCTCGCCTCCAGCGCCGACGATGAGCTCCGGCTGCGGCTCTGCCCCGGGCGCAGCCGTATGCGGACCAAATGTCGCTGGCGGTGAGCCCGGTGGAAGGGGCGTGATGACGGCGGTCGCTCCACCGCCCGGTGCCGCGGGCCGCGCCGCGCCATTCCTGGCGGCTGCAGAAACACGCGGCTGGATCAGGACATCGATGGTCCCGCCGCATGCGAGCCCGACGTCCCAGGCCTGGCGATCACTGATCCCGTAGCGAATGACCTTGGCGAGACCCGTCCGGCGGGCCTCGGCGATCTGCTCGGCCGCCGCTCCTTCGATGCAGCCGCCGCTGACGGAGCCGATCAATCGCCCATCATCGGCCCTGAGCAAGACGGCGCCCTCGGGTCGCGGGGCGGAGCCAAACGTCCTGACGACGACGGCACGACCAGCGTCCACGCCCTCCAGGCGCCATGCCTCGAGGGCCTCGATCAGATCACGCATGGACCCAATCCTAGCGCCCTGCCGATTCGACGCCGGTAAGACGAAAGCGCCGCCGGCGATGCCGGCGGCGCTCTGATTGCAACTCCCCTCAGGTCTAGCCGAAGTCGGCGCCATCCGCCCGCGCGTGGGCCCGGATGTTCTCCTTCGGGCGAGCCAGGACGAGGTAGGCCAGGCCGATGAGCGCAACGATCCCGGCGCTGATCGGCACGAGCCACTTGTCGAGGAAGTCCTCCGTCAGCGCCGGTGTCTTGAGCGACAGGATGACGATCGCGGATACGCCGTAGATGAGCGCCAGGACGTTGACCGTCATGCCCCATCGGCCGAGGGTGAACGAGCCAGCGGGCTTCCAGCCGCGGCGACGCGCGATGATCGACGCGAGGACGACGCTCTGGAACCCGAGGTAGATACCGATGACGGCGAAGGTGATGATCTTCGCCACGGTCGCCGACGGCAGGAACGTGATGATCGCCGGCACGATCGTCGCGACGAGCACCGCGCCGGGCGGCATATGGAAGCGCGGGTTGACGCGGGACAGGGCATCGGAGGCGGGCATCATGCCATCCCGCGCGAACGAATAGACGAGCCGGATCGACGCCCCCTGGATGGCGATCGTGCACGAGACAAAGGCGAACAGGATCAACGCGAGGGCGATCTTCGAGCCGACTTCGCCGAACGAGGCGGCAAGGATCGCGTCGATCGGGTTGGCATTGTCGCCGCTGATGACCGCCCCGATATCGGGCACCGCGAGTATCAACGCGAAGACGAGGAAGATCGTCACCGCACCGCCGACGCCGAGCGTCCAGATCATGGCGCGCGGGACCTTGCGTGACGGATCCTGGACCTCCTCGGCGATGTCGCCGCAGGCCTCGAAACCATAGAAGACCCAGACCGCCGCAAGCGCGGCCGCGAGGAACGCGCCGGTGTAATCGCCGGCCCCGGCCCCGCCGCTCTGGAAGATGACCCCGACATCCTGCTGACGGTCCGTGAGCAGGAGCCAGACGGCCAGGCCGACGGTACCGGCGATCTCGACGGCCACGCCGACTCGTGCCAGAACGGCAAGGCGCCGGATGCCCAGCATGTTGAGGATGCCGCCGAGGATGATCACGACAACGGCCACGACGATCGTGGAGGTATCGGTGACCTCCCAGCCGAAGAGCGGGGCGGCGTACAGGTTCGCCCCGTAGGCCACGGCAGCCACGGTGATCAGCAGGGCCATCGTGTACATCCAGCCTGCCATGAACGCGTAGCGCGGCCCGACGAGTCGCTTCGTCCACTGGAAGATGCCGCCGGCCAGCGGATATTGCGAGGCGACCTCACCGAACGTGAAGACAACGAGGAACTGTCCGACCAGGACGATCGGGTACGACCAGATGAACGCCGGTCCGGCGGTCGCAAGGCCGAATGCGAAGAGCGTGTAGACGCCCACGACCGGGGACAGGTAGGTGAAGCCGACCGAGAAGTTCGACAGCAACCCCAGAGATCGACTCAGCTGTTGCCGGTAACCAAGTTCGGCAAGTTGACGTTCATCGGCCGCCCCCTGAGTGGCCGCATCGGACGCTAACGCCATCAGATCCCTCCTCGAATCTTCCGGAACCTTCCCTCGGCCGCGAGGTCTTTGGGCCCTCTCGGCAGGACAACGACCGCCACCAGCTGGCGCTGTCGCAGTGTATGCGCGTTTTCAGGCTGTCAAGAGCCCATTCTGCACGCCGATTCGTTGGAATCCGCGCACCACTCTTCGAGATGCGTCGCGGAAGATGGTCGGCCTGACGCGACGGTTGGATCAGCCCAGCGGCCGGGCCACCCGGGAATCGGTCGGTTGCCGAACCACTTTCGGCGGGGGCTCGAAGGTCCGGCGTGCCGACGGGCCTGGTGCGACAGAGGCCGCCG
>JBDTOF010000337.1:0-2593 GCA_039933375.1 Chloroflexota bacterium | reverse complement strand
CGCGAATCCCGCGCGGCTTCCTGGCTGCCGGGCGATCGGCCGGGATCAAGCGGAGCGGACGACCGGACCTCGCCCTCGTGGTCACGACCGATGGGCCGGCCGCGGCGGCCGCCGTCTTCACCCCGAACCGGTTCGCCGCAGCGCCCGTGCGGCTCTCTCGCGAGGTGCTGGCCGCATCGAGCGGCTGGGTCCGGGCGGTGGTGTCCAGCAGTGGCTGCGCGAACGCGGCCACGGGACCCGATGGTGATGCGGACCAGCGACGCGTGGGCGAACTGGTAGCTGCCACGCTCGGAATCTCCGACGAGCAGGTGCTCCACTTCTCGACGGGGATCATCGGAACCCGATTGCCGCTTGATCGTATTGCCGCCGGCCTCGAGGCGATCGCGCCCGAGCTCGCGGCATCGGACGCCGGGCTCGAAGCTGCCGCGAGCGCGCTGCGGACCACGGATACGACGACGAAGGTCGCGACGGTGTTGATCGATCTGCCGCGGGCGCCGGGGGCGCCGGGCGACGCGGGCGCCACCGTCCCCGTCCGAGTCACTGGTATCGCCAAGGGCGTTGGGATGATCCACCCGAACATGGCCACGATGCTGTCACTCGTCCTGACCGACGCGACCGCCGATCCGGCGCTGCTTGCCTCGATCCTGCGACCAGTCGCCGCTCGAACCTGGAACCAGCTCTCGGTCGATGGGGATACGAGCACCAATGACACGGTCTTCCTGCTCGCCTCGGGCGCCGCGGGAGGGGCACCGGTGATCGCGGGTACGCCCGCTGGATCGGCACTCGCGGCCGCGGTTGAGGCGGTGGCACGCGATCTCGCCCGACAGCAGGCCGCAGATGGCGAAGGCGCCACGTGTCTCCTGACCTGCCGGGTTCGGGGTGGGGCGGACGATGCCGACGCTCGGGCCGTGGCTCGCGCGGTCATCTCGAGCAGCCTGGTCAAGGCCGCCGCCCACGGCAAGGATCCGAACTGGGGTCGAATCGCCGGCGCGGCGGGCAACGCCCGGGTCGCGGTCGCCACGGTGCTGGAGGCCGCTGGTTTCAGTCCCACCGACGCGGCGGCGCGCGCTGGCTCCCAGGCATCCCTCGACCCTGACCTCCTCCGCATCTGGATTGCCGGGCACCTCGTGTTCGACGGGCCAGCAGGCGGACCGCAGTCCTTCGATCGCACAGCTGCCCGTGCCGACCTCGACGCCCCGGAGATCTTGATCGAACTCGAGCTCGGTCTTGGCGCCGGCACAGGCGAGGCCTTCGGTTGCGACCTCACCGAAACCTACGTTCGCGAGAACTCGGAGTACACGACATGAGCGAAACCGTCGTCGTCAAGCTCGGCGGCACCACGATCGCCGATCAGGCCCAGGTCCTGGCCGAAGTTGCCTCGCTGGCGCGTCGGCGCCCGGTCATCCTCGTCCACGGGGGAGGCAAGCGACTGACCGAGTGGCTGGACCGGATGGGCGTGGTCTCGGAATTCCGGGGTGGCCTTCGTATTACCGACGCGGCGTCGCTCGAGGTCGCTGCCGCGGTCCTGCGAGGCGTCATCAACAGCGAGCTCGTCGCCGGGCTGCGCGCGCTTGGGGTTGACGCCGTTGGGCTGTCCGGCGTCGATGGTGGGGTCCTCATCGCCGAGCGCCTCGAGGACCTGGGGCTGGTGGCCCGCGTGGTCGGGCTGCGTCGCGATCTCCTCGATTCGCTCATGGTGGCGGGCCAGGTCCCGGTGGTTGCTCCCCTCGCGCGCGATGAGAATGGGATCGTCTGCAACGTGAATGCGGACGACGTCGCGGCGGGGATTGCGGCTGGAATTGGCGCGCGGCAACTCATCCTGATGACCGATGTGGACGGGGTTCGCGACGCCGGTGGAGCCAAACTTGACTCGCTGACCACGGCCGAGGCCGAAATCCTGATCGCCGACGGCGTCATCGCCGGCGGCATGGTCGCCAAGGTGCGAGCTGCCCTCGGCGCCCTGGCCTGGGAGGGCACGGAGGTGATCATCGCCGACGGTTCGGCACCCGGAGCGGTCGCCCGAGCCCTCGACGACCCGACGTTCGGGACGCGACTCAGCGTCGGGCGATCAGCCCGTTCGGCGAGCGCGGGGGCCGCGTGAGGACGCAGGCGCTGGCACGCGGCACGTACCCGCGGACTGCCGGCGCACGCGGCGCTGGTCCGTCCAAGCCGGATCGACAGCGGGTGATCCGCGAGATCGTCGCGCGCGAGGCGGTCGAAAACCAGCAGGAGCTCGCGGATCGGCTCGGGGCCCGCGGCTTCTCGGTGACTCAGGCCACCGTCTCGCGTGATGTCGCCGAGCTTGGCCTGGCGAAGATGTGGCGGGGTGATCGCCATGTCTACGTACTGTCGGACGATCTTCCCCGGTCCCCCGCCGATACTGACGAGCGCCTGCGACGAATCCTCTCCGACATGCCGGTCACGGTCGCGCAAAGCGGCCTGATCCTGGTCCTGACGGGTAGTCCCGGAACGGCCAATGTCATCGGACAGGCAATCGACGAGGCAGCGCTCGGTGATCAGGTAGGCACCGTCGCGGGTGACAACACGCTCCTCGTGCTCTTCGCCGACAATTCAGCTCTGGAGCGCTGGCTCA
>JBDTOF010000336.1:0-4355 GCA_039933375.1 Chloroflexota bacterium | reverse complement strand
GCCGTCGAGCGGAACCGCACTCGCCCCTACGGGACGATCGTGATCGCCTTCTGGCTGGAGGTCTCGCCGAAGTCCGCGGTTGCGACCAGCACGGTGGCCAACCCAGCACCCACGGTCACGTCCTTCGGAAGCGTGGTCGTGAAGCTGGACCGGCCGTCCTCCCCGGTGACCCCGTCCTTGGAGATCGGCGGGATCCCGGGCAGCGTCAGGGTGAACGTCACGCTGGCCCCGACGACCGGCTGGCCATCGGGGTTCAGGACTCGCACGTTGAGCTGCAGGGGAACGGGTAGCGAGGCGGTCGAAATCCGGGCGGCCGAGGCGGTCAGACTGGCCGTCAGCGTCCCGCTGCCCCGGATGACCGTCAGGCTGAGCGTCCCAACGTTGCCGGCTGGATCCGTGCCCATGATCGAGATGGCGTTCGAGCCAGCCTCGAGGGGCAGGATCAGCGCGAAAAGCCCTTCCGAACCGGCCTGACCCGAGATGGACGTTCCGTTGGTGGCGTTCTTGACGACGAGCGCTGTCCGCGGCTGCGTCTGCCCGGTGAAGGTGGCGGTATCGGCATTGACGGTGCCGCCATCAAGGGGATCCTTCAGGACGATCTCGGGCGGCGAGGTATCCAGGATGAAGGTCACGACCGGTGACGCGTCCGATTCCAGCCCGCTCTCAACGATCGTCGCCTGGAAATCGTTGCGACCCGGCTCCAGCGTTACTGGTACGACCATCCGGATCGTGGTGCCCATCGGGACGAGAGCAACCTGCGCTCGCGTCCCGCCCTCCGGCGTCAGGTAGACGCGGAGGCGCGCCGTCGTCCGGCCAACTTCGCCGGAGGGCACGGTGATCTGAAGATCAACCGAGGTCTGATTCGTGTACGGCTCGCTCGGAGGCGTGATCAAGGGGGCACCCGCCACGATCAGTTCCGTCGCTGATGGTGCCGGTGTGGAGGTGATCTTGTCGACGAAGCCGAACATGCTGCTGCCGAGCGCCCCGACGAGCTTCCCGACCCCGCCACTGGCGGTCATGAAGACCGCGACGCCGAGCGCCGCAAGGGCAACCACCAGGATGGCCTTCGTCGGGAATGACAGGCCGCGACGCCGCCTGCTGAGACCCTTTGCCCGCTTGAGCCGGTAGGCATCGGGGGCCGGTCTACGCACCTTCTGGGGCGTGGGGCGACCCGAACTGGGGGGGCGCGGTCGAACGTGGGAGCTTTTACCGCGGCGGGTCGGCATCGGGAGGTATGGTCGCACGGATCGCGGCTTCGCCTGCGAGTCCGATGCGGTGCGGTGTACGCTGCTGCCATCCGGGGTGCTTCGCCCGGGTTGGCCCGAAGGCAGGAGGGATGCGCTTGGATGACCGCGGTTCGCGGCCGGATCGCCCGGCGCCCGAGGGACTGCGCTTCGGCCGCCCGGCTCCGCGCCCGACGCGGCGTTCTGACGGGCGCCCGGCGTTTGGTCTGGGCCCGATTGCCCGCGTCCCGACGATGGCAGCGCTCAACGGCCCCGGAACTGCGGTTGGTCCCGGACGGGCCGCTGGATCAATGATGGATGGGATGGGGCCGCACCCGGGCGCCGAGCTTGCACGGGCCAGGGCGTTCGGACTGCCGAACCTCCGGCGCAACGTCTGTGCCCACTTCTACATGACCGGGGTCCGAGGAGCGATCCCGATCCACGCCCCGCACCTGCTCAAGGGGCTGGTCCGCCAGGACTCGACCACCTCGCGCTGCCAGCTCCGTGGCGGGGTTCACCTGGAGCAGGGATACATCAACGACGTCTGCCTCTCTCCGCGATTCAACCAGTGCGTCTTCTACGAGGAAGACCTGTCGGCCCATTGAGCGCAGACGGGGGCTCCTACCGAGCGGCGATCGCGGCCCTCGAGGCCCGCGGCCGCTTCGGGATCCGGCTGGGGCTCGGGCGCACCCGGGCCCTGCTCCGCGAGCTCGGCGACCCACAGCTCGCGTTCCGCGGCGCGCTGGTCGCGGGAACCAACGGCAAGGGGAGCGTCATCGCCTTGGCGGGCAGTGCGCTTCGAAGCGGAGGGTTCCGGGTCGGCGAGACTCCCAAGCCCCACCTGATTTCGTACCGCGAGCGCCTGGTCATCAACGGCCGACCGGTTGATCCGGAGACGTTCGGCCGACTGGTCGGCGAGATGCTGCCGATCGCCGACCGCGTCGCCCGTCGCTACGGCGACCCGACCGAATTCGAGCTCCTGACGGCGATCATCTTTCGTTGGTTCGCGGAGTCGAACGTGGAGGTCGCGCTGGTCGAGGTGGGCCTCGGCGGTCGCCTCGATGCGACCCACGCCTGGGACGGCGGCGTCGCGGTGGTCACGAACGTGACGCTGGACCACATGGATCGGCTGGGGGCCACGATCCCGCTCATCGCCCGCGAGAAGGCCGCGATCATCGAGCGCGGCGACCTCGCCGTGACCGGCACGAGCGGCGATGCGCTGTCGGTCGTCCGGCGCCGGGCTCGCCGCCTCGGGGTACCGCTGCGCGAGGTGGATCCGGCGCCGGTGCTGGCCTCCGGACGGGATGGGATCGACGTGGAACTGCCGCGGCTCGGGACCACCCATGTTGGCCTCCTGGGCCGCCACCAGGCTGCGAACGTGGCGGTGGCCGATGCGCTCCTCGACGCGCTTGCGGAGGCCGGAATTGCGGACGTGGGCGACGCTGCCCGGCGACAGGGCTATGAGACCGCCAGCTGGCCGGGCCGCCTCGAGCTGCTGCGGGTGGACGGTCGCGACGTCCTCCTCGATGGCGCCCACAACCCGGCCGGCGCAGCGGCGCTGGCAGCCGCTCTGGATGATCTGCGGCCCGTCCTGTCCGGTGGCGATGCCAGTGAGCCCGAGCCGCTGACGCTGGTCGTTGCGTCGATGGCGGACAAGGACGTGGGTGGCGTGGCCGCGGCGCTCGCGAGCTCCGACGCTTTGCGAGGCGCGCGCATCATCGCCACAGGGCTCTCCGTTGCTCGCGCGCTGCCGGCCGATCAACTCGCTGCGGTCTGGCAGGCGGCCCTCCCCGGTGCCCGGGTCGAGAGCATCGAGGATCCGGGAGCGGCCCTCGAGGCGGCCCTGGATCCGAGTCAGGGCGTTGGCGCAGGGCCGGTGGTCGTCGCCGGGTCGCTGTACCTTGTCGGGGACGCGCGGCGCCGGCTCGTGGATGACCCGGACCTCCGCGATCCCGAGGTGCCAGCCGCATGACCCAACGTTCCACGAACGGCCTGCCCGACGGTCCCGGAACCACCACCGTTGGCCCGACCTCGTTTCGCTGGGGTACCCGGACCTTCGTGATGGGGATCATCAACGTGACCCCCGACTCGTTCTCGGGGGACGGCGTCCTCGACGATGGCGCCGACCACGATGTCATCGAGCTGGCACGGTCGATGGTCGACGCCGGTGCCGACATCCTCGATCTCGGCGGTGAGTCGACGAGGCCGAGCCACAGCGCCGTTACGCCGTCCGACGAGATCGCCCGGGTGCTGCCCGCCATCCAGGCCGTCCGCGAGGCGTTTCCCACGATGCCGATCTCCGTAGATACGACGAAGGCCGATGTCGCAGCCGCGGCGATCGATGCCGGGGCGGACCTGATCAACGACGTCTGGGGCGTTGGCGCTGACGATGCGATGGTCCGGCTCGCCGCCGAGCGGCAGGTCCCGATCGTCCTCATGCACAACCGCACCGAGGCGCGCTACACGAACCTGATCCCCGAAATCGTCGCGGACCTCCAGCGGGCAATCGAGCGGGCCCTCCAGGTCGGTATTGACTGGGACGACATCCTGATCGACCCGGGGTTCGGGTTCGGTAAGACCGCCGAGCACAACGTCGTCGTCCTGCGCGAGCTTCCGACGCTGGCCCTGCTGGGTCGCCCGATCCTTCTCGGCACGTCCCGCAAGTCGACTCTCGGCCGCGTCCTCGACCTGCCAGCCGACCAACGCCTGGAGGCCACCCTCGCCACCACGGCGCTCGCCATTGCGGCCGGCGTCGATATCGTGCGGGTCCACGACGTCCGAGAAAACGTCCGCGCTGCCCGGATGGCCGATGCGGTCGTCCGGGGCACGTGGCAGGAGGGCGAGGGATGAACACGGACCGGATCGTCCTAAGCGACATGGTCTTCCGGGCACGCCACGGGGTCTTCGATCACGAGAAGGTCACGCCCCAGCGGTTCGAGGTCGACGTCGAGCTGTTTCTCGATCTCCGCCCCGCCGGCCTCGAGGACGACCTCGCCCGGACGCTCGACTACGGGCAGGTCTACGAGACCGTCCGGACGATCGTTGAGTCAACGACCTTCAACTTGATCGAGGCCCTGGCCGAGGCCATTGCCCACGAACTACTCGCTGACTTCGCGGGCCTCGACGCGGTTG
>JBDTOF010000335.1:0-2504 GCA_039933375.1 Chloroflexota bacterium | reverse complement strand
GCCGTACCATGGCATGACATGAGAGGGTTCCTGAATCGGCTCGTCTCGATCGCTGATGAGCCGACCGACGACGACGACCTTCGGCTGCGCCGGCGGATGGGAGTCGTCGCCGGGTATATCACCATTCCGGCCGCTCTTACTGTCATCCCACTGTCCCCGGATCCGGCCCTCGGCATGGGCCTCGGTCTGGGCCTGAGCATCTTCGCGGCGGCGAACCTCGTCCTCCTGGCACGCACCCACCACTTCGAACGGTACGTCGTGGCCCTCATCTCCATGGGGATACCGTTCACCGTCATCGCGAACGTCCTCAACGGGGGTGTTGCGGCCGGAGGTGCCGGGATGATGTGGGGGTTCCTCGTCCCGTTGTACGCGATCATCGCCCTCGGGCCGCGCCAGGCGACGAAGTGGTTCGTGATCTTCCTTGTCGGGCTGTTCGGCTTCGTGGCCATCGACCCCATCGTGATCAGTCGGATCACCCCGCCTCCATATGAGACGCGCCTCGTTGCATATGTCCTGGGTATCGCCGGCCCGTGCGCCATCACGTTCTTCCTGCTGCGCTACACGGATCTTCGTCGACGTCAGGCGCAGGCCCGTTCCGACGAGCTGCTCTATAACGCCATCCCAATTTCGATCGCCACACGTATGAAGCATGGTGAGCATCGGATTGCCGAGGTCTACGAGGAGACGACGGTCCTGTTCGGCGACATCGCGTCGTTCACACCGTGGGCTCAGCGCACCGATCCTGCTCTCGTGGTCGGCCTGCTGGACACCCTGTTCACTCGCTTCGACGAGCTCGCCGCAATATGCGGCGTGGAGAAAATCAAGACGATCGGCGATGCGTACATGGCAGTCGCGGGGGCACCGGAAGCGCGGGCCGACCACGCGGAGGCGGCCCTGGCGATGGCACGACGCATGCTTGGGGCCGCGACGGACTGGCGGGCTGCCAACGGCCTGGACTTGCAGATGCGAATCGGTCTGGCCTCAGGCAAGGTCGTGGGCGGCGTGATCGGTCAGAAGCGGATCCTGTTCGACCTGTGGGGAGACACCGTGAACGCGGCCTCGCGAATGGAGTCATCGGGTCTGCCCGGGCGGATCCAGGTGGCGCCGACGACGTGGGAGCTGTTGCGAGAGGGGCATGACTTCGAGCCGCGCGAGATCGACGTGAAAGGCCTGGGGCCGATGACGACGCACCTCCTTGTTGAAACACACCCGTCCTAGAACCGGCGGCGGCGGTCAGCCGGGAACGCGCCGGCTCGCCAGTCAGGGTCCGACCGCATACGCCGCGAGTGCCTGGCGGACCGAGTCGCTGATCACCCCGGTCCCGCCCAGAACGATGATCTTGTGGGGCTGGAGTCGGGTCAGCTCGGCGACCGTCGCGGGATCGAGGGCACCGGTGCTGTTGGCGAGGAGGACGGGACCCTGGACCGTTCCGGCCGCAGCCGCACCGGCGAGGGCATCGGGGAAGTTGTAGGCGTAGGCGATATAGGCAACCGCGGTATCGGGGGCAAAGGTTTGGGCGCTGATCGCGGCGGCGGTGGCGACGGCCGCTCCGACAGCGAGCCGGGGCGGCGCTGCGCTGATGAACGCAGGGCCGCGCATACTCGGGCGATGAGGATCCTCGTCGTCGGTGCCAGTGGCTACATCGGAGGTCGACTCGTGCCGCTGCTCGCTGCGCGCGGCCATGACCTCGTCCTGATGAGCCGCGACGCTCGGCCCCTGGCGGCCCGTTTCCCTGAAGCACGGGTCGTACCTGCCGACCTCCTCGACCCTGAGACGCTGGCGCCGGCCGTCGACGGCGTCGAGGTCGCCTACTACCTGGCTCACTCGATGGGCTCGGGCGAACGCGGCTTCGCCGAGCGTGATCGGCAGGCGGCCCACGACTTCGCGCAGGCGGCTTCCCGCGCTGGCGTATCCCGGATCATCTACCTCGGCGGACTCGGTGACGATACCGCCGAGCTCTCGCACCACCTGGCCAGCCGCCACGAGACCGGCGTCCAGCTGGCCTCTGCCGGCGTCCCGGTCACGGAGTTTCGGGCCGCGGTGATCATCGGGTCGGGCAGCGCATCGTTCGAGATCCTCCGTCACCTCACGGAGCGGCTGCCGGTGATGATCACGCCGCGCTGGGTGGGCACCCGCTGCCAGCCGATCGGGATCCGCGACGTGCTCGACTACCTTGTCGCCGCCCTCGACCATCCCGAGGTTGCCGGGATCGTCGAGATCGGTGGCCCGGATGTCCTCTCGTATCGCGACATGATGCGAGGCTATGCCCGCCGGCGCGGGCTCCGTCGCCTCATGATCCCCGTTCCAGTCCTTACCCCTCGCCTCTCCTCCTACTGGGTCAACCTCGTGTCGCCCGTGCCGGCTGCGATCGCGCGGCCGCTGATCGAGGGGCTGCGCAATGAGGTCGTCGTCCGCAACCCCGGGCCGGCCGGCGCGTTCGGGATCGAGCCCATGGGGTATGCCGAGGCCGTCCAGCAGGCGATCGACCGGACGGATCGCCACGA
>JBDTOF010000334.1:0-2579 GCA_039933375.1 Chloroflexota bacterium | reverse complement strand
GCAGGGTGTCAGCGATCATCCGGCCGACGGTGACCGGTTCCGCCGGTACGACCACTTCCGGCTCTGGGGTAGCCGGAGGCTCGGGCTCGGGCTCCTCAGCCGCGGGAGGGGGCTCAGTCGCGGGCGGGGCCTCAGCCACGGCCTCAGCCACGGGCTCGTGAGCGGCCTCGGGGGTGACTTCGGCCGCGGGAGGGGCCTCAGCCACGGGCTCGAGGGTGACCGCGGCCGCGGGCTCCGGAGCGGCCTCAGCCGCGGGCACCTCAGCCACGCTGGTGTCATCGGTGGTGCCAGTCTCAGTCAGAAGGTCCATCGGTCCGTCCATTTCAGGCTCCCGGTGCCGGCAGCGAGGTGATCACCAGGGATAGCACGAGCATCAGGGATACGAGCCCCACGAGGATCCGGCTGACGAGTTTGCCCGGTCGCATGCGTCTACCGGTAGTTCTGGAACTGGAGCGGAACGATCTCGTCCAGCTCACGAAGGTGGGCGATCACGCGCTGCAGGTCATCCTTGCTCTTGGCCGACACCCGGAGCGCATCTCCCTGGATCTGCGTCTTGACCCGCGGGAATTCCTCGCGGATCCCGCGCGCCAGCTTCTTGGCGAGTTCGTCGGACAGACCTTTGCGCAGGACGATCTTCTGCCGGACCTTGTTGCCGCCTGCCGGTTCTACCTTGCCCCAGTCGAAAATCTTGAGCGAGAGGTTCCGACGAACGGCCTTCGATTCGATCAGATCTTTGACGGCACCCGCACGAAACTCGTCATCCGTGAGCAGCGTGAGCTCATCGGCTCCCTGCTCGAGATCCACCGTCACGCCCTTGAAGTCGTAGCGCTGGGTCACCTCGCGTCGGACCTGATCAAGCGCATTGCGCAATTCCATGACATCGAATTCGCTGACGACGTCAAAGGAGACATCTCCTGCCATTGGTCTCGGGTTGCCTCCCCTACTCCGCGCTGCGTTCCTGTCGGTTGTACCAGAAGCGAGCGTGCTGAATGACCCCAGGCTCCACGATTTCGAACGAGACGAAACCGGCGAACCGCACCCTCACGCGTGTCGTGCGGTGGACATAGGACGCGTGCCACGCCGCCAGGATGGTCGGTGGGACGACCCAGTGACGCTCGAACACCAACTCTACCTGTTCCTCGAATTCCGAGGCCGCCAGCAGATTGGCTCGAATGGCATTCCGCCCGGTCAGCGGTGGATCAAACGGGTCGTCTTGCGAAATTGCGTCGGGCGCGTGGAGCGCCACGAAGGCGTCTCCATCCCACGCGCACCACGACCGAGCGTATCGCTCGAGCAGGTCGGTCGCCCACGCATGGTCGAGATTCATATTCCTCCCACGTCGCCCGTCGCCCGAAGGAGTTCGAGCAATCGCTCGCCGATCCGGTAGCTACGGCCCCCACCCATCACCAGGACGGCATCGTTTGGCCGGACTTCTCGGGCAAGCCATTCGGCTGTCGCCTCGACTGACCCCGGTGCGGCCACGAGGAGGCCGGGATCGATGCCGCGAACGGCGTCGGCCAGCCCGTGAGCGCTGGCGATCGTGGTGTCCGGATCCCGCCCCGCCCAGATATCCGCTACCACGACCGCATCGGCAGCGGCGAGCGATGAGGCGAACTCGTCCATCAGGGCCGCGGTCCGGTGGAACGTCAGTGGCTCGTAGACCGCCCAGAGACGACGGCCCGGCTCCCGTTGGCGCATCGCAGCGATGGTTGCCGCAATCGCGCTCGGATGGTGGCCGTAGTCGTCGTAGACAACGACGCCTCCAGCTTCGCCCTTCCGCTCCAGTCGGCGGCCGATCCCCGGAAACGTGGCCAGGCTGTTGAGGATGAGACCCGGTTCGATGCCAAGGCCGAGCGCCGCCCCGACGACGCCCAGCGCATTTACGGCGTTGTGGCGTCCGGCAGTTGGAATGGATACCGTTCGTTCGACGGAGCCCGCGTCGAGCCCGCTGATGGCGAGGGTCGTTGTCGAAGGGCTGGTCGCCGTAATCCGACCGGTGACTGGCCTCGCGACTCCCAATCCGGATGCATACCGACCTGCCAAGACGTCCTCGCCAAGGCCGGGATCGTCGGTCTCGTCGGTCAGGGCCACGCTGATGATGCGCAATGGCAGCGAGGCCGCGATCCGGTCAAGGAGCGCCCCCACTCCCGCATCGCCGACGTTCGCGACGAACGTGCTCCCACTGGGAATGTTGCGGATCCAGCGCTCGAAGGCATCCGCGACGGCGCTGACGTCTGCGAACACATCGGGGTGATCCCATTCCAGACTCGTCAATACCGCAAGGTCGGGCTGGTAGGCATCGAAATTGCCCGCATATTCGTCTGCCTCCACCACGAATGGTGAGCCGGAGCCAACCCGCGCCGTGGCAGGGATCCCTCCGGAGATCGACGGGGGCAGCAGTGCGCCGACGAAGGCCGACGGATCAAGCCCCGCCTGGATGAGCACGTGGGCCAGCCAGCCGCTCGTGGTGCTCTTACCGTGCGTGCCGGCCACTGCGATGAGGCGGCGTCCCACCGCGGCATCAGCAACGATCTGCTGCCAGGACTCGATCGGAATCCCCGCCGCCGCAGCGGCCGCAA
>JBDTOF010000333.1:0-1848 GCA_039933375.1 Chloroflexota bacterium | reverse complement strand
TCGCTCTACAACGAGTCACCGACCGGGGCGATCCTGCCGACGCCCGAGATCGGGGTTGTCGGGCTCATCGAGGACACCACGAACCTCGTCGGGCCAGCGTTCGTCGAGGAGGGGGACGCGATCCTGCTGATCGGGGAAGCCGGCCCCGGACTGGCCGGCAGCGACTACGCCCGGCTTGGGGGTGTGGCCGTCGAGGATGATCTGCCGAGCATCGACCTGGAAGCGGAGCGCCGGCTTCAGGCCTGGATCCGGGAGGCCGCGGCGCGCGGTCTGGTCGCCTCGGCCCAGGACATCTCGGGCGGGGGTCTGGCCGTTGCCCTCGCGGAATGCGCGATGTGGAGCGGGCTCGGGGCTCGCGTTCGCCTCGGCGTGAGTCATTCACCCGCGGTTGACCTGTTCGGCGAAAGCCCGACCAGGCTCGTCGTGACGACGCGGCCACGGCATGCTCCCGCGCTCGAGCTGCTCGCCCGACAGTTCGGTCTTCCCACAACGCTCCTTGGCTCCGTGGGTGGCGAGCGGCTCGTGATGGAGCTCGCCGGCGCAGGTGCGACGGGTGCGGCCGAAGAGCGTGGTTCGCGGGTCGCGGATCCCATCGACATCCCGATCGCGCAACTCCTCCAGGCCTGGGACCATGGTCTTGGGCGAGCTCTGGGCTGGGGATCACACGCCAGCGCAGCCGGGGCCCGCTGACGTGTGTGGCGTATTCGGGGTGGCCATGCCCCACGGGAGTGGCGCCGAGGCGGCGCATGTCGCGGCCCTGGGTCTCTTCGCACTCCAGCATCGGGGCCAGGAATCGGCCGGACTGGCGGTCAGCGACGGCTCGGAGCTATTCCTCTACAAGGACCTCGGGATGATCTCGACGGTGCTGGACGAACGACGCCTGCCGTCGTTCCACGGCGATCTGGCGATCGCCCATTGCCGGTACTCGACGACCGGGGCGACCGTCTGGGAGAACGCACAACCAACCCTCCGGCTGGGTCCCCAGCGCGCAGTGGCCATCGGCCACAACGGCAACCTCGTCAACACGCGGGAGCTTCTTGGCCAACTACGGGGCGGGCGGGGCCGACTGCCGGCGACCACGGACACGGAAGTCCTGACCGCCCTCCTGTCCGACGAGCCGGGCGACGACACCGTCCAGGCGTTGCTCGGCCTCCTGCCCCGAGTCCGGGGCGCCTATTCGTTGGTCATCCTCGACCGCGAGCGGATCATCGGCGTGCGCGACCCGCACGGGTTCCGGCCGCTCTGTATCGGGCGGATCAGGGACGTCGCGGCTCCGTCGTCCCTGCCCGGCGGGTTGTGGGGCGATGACGCCCCGGCCGACGGACCCGGTGACGCCTGGGTCCTGTCCTCGGAGACGACCGGCCTGGACATCGTCGGTGCCGAATTCATCCGCGACGTCGAGCCGGGCGAGATCGTCGTGCTCGAGGCCGGCCGCGAGCCTCGCTCGATCCGCTTCGCCGAAGCGAGCCCGGCGCTGTGCGTCTTCGAGCTGATCTACTTCGCCCGGCCGGACTCGTATCTCGAGGGTCGGAGCCTATACGAGGCACGCCGACGGATGGGCGTCGAACTCGCGCGCGAGCACTTCGTCGAGACGGACCTGGTTATGCCGGTGCCCGATACCGGAGCTCCTGCGGCGGCCGGGTATGCGGAGGCATCGGGGATCCCGTTTCGCGAGGGACTCGTCCGGAATCGGTACACCGGTCGCAGCTTCATCCAGCCGAGCCAGACCCTCCGCCACCGCGGCGTGACGATGAAGCTCAATCCGCTTCGGGAGGTCGTGCGTGGCAAACGCTTGACGGTGGTCGATGATTCGATCGTCCGGGGCACCACCACCAAGCAGATCGTGAC
>JBDTOF010000332.1:0-6715 GCA_039933375.1 Chloroflexota bacterium | reverse complement strand
GTGGGCTGAGGCGGGCTGGCTCAGGACGGAAGGTCGGACGGGCGATCGATATCGAGGATCGTGGAGCCGGACGCATCGAGCGCACGCCAGGTCGCGACCGGGATCCGTGACAGATCAAGCTCGTCGAGCAGCTGCCGGAGCGATCGACCGTCAGCCTCACGGACCCGCTCATGCGCCGTCCGAGCCGGTTCCACGCGCATGGCCATCGGCAGCGTCTGTAGTCGATCGCCCGCGACCTCGAGGATGACGGCCTCAGCCGAGCCAGCGGCATCAAGCAGGAGCTCGAGCACGACGGCCGACAGTCGCGGCATATCGCCGCCAACGACCAGGGCGATCGGATGCGAGGCAGCGGCGAGTCCAGCACCGAGGCCGACGAGCGGGCCTCCGAATGGCTCCGGATCGTGGACCACGCGCACTACGACGTCAGCCGTACCAGGCAGGTCGGGCGTTTCATCCGGCGCAACCACCACCAGCACCTCGCGGCAGACCGAGGCAACGGCGTTCACTGCGTGATGGAGGAGCGGCCGCCCGTCCCATTCGACAGCGAGCTTGTCCGATCCATAGCGTGATGACCGGCCGCCGGCCAGGACGATGCCCGTTGCCGCGCGCCGCTCGATCATGCCGTCGCCTCGGGGCGAGGAGCGCGAGGCCCGGGCACGTGCCCCGCAAGCGTGCGCTCGAGAATGCCGCGCCGCCCGAGATCCTCGAGCAGGGGCATCACCACCCGGCGGCTGGTGCCGGTGGCGTCACGCAGCGCGGCCGGAGCGAGGGGCGCTCGGCGCGCCATCGACAGTGCGATTGCCGCGAGACGATAGAACTCCGGCGCCGACCAGGCAAGATCGGCATCGACGCGGACGATCCGGCCCTGGGACTCCAGCGCGCGGATACCGACCGACGGACAGTCCGCTGTGCGCGCGGCTTCCGCGAGGGGCGGGGGGGCAGGAACCGCAAGCAGGGTCTCGAGGCGGTCCATCGCGGCCACCAACTCCGGCGCCAGGCCCGGATCGCGACCAGGATCGCGGAGGCGGTCCGCGTCCCGCATGAGCTGGCGACGGGAGACAAGACGCTCAAGGACCGCTCCCATCGCGGCCTCGGCGATCGCGGTTTCGTCGCGCCGAACTGACACCAGGCGGCGCAGCGCAGGCCCCAGCGAACCTCGAACCATGGCGATGGTTGGACCCGCCTCGAGGGGATGATCGCGGTGGTAGGTGGCGACCGCCTCCAGCGCGACCCGGTCGAGCGAGTCCTGGACGTCCGGCGCCAGGACGAGGTCGTGGTCGATCGTGATGGTGCCGTGGAGTGTGGCTACGGCATCCACGATCGCGTCGGCCTCGCCATCCCGGATGGCCATCGCGAGAGACGCCAGCCGGTCCGCAGTCACGCGACGGCGCGAGAGCCCGCGAGGCGGCGCCGGATCGAGCACCTGCACGCCCCCTGCAACATCCCCCGGTGACGGCTGTCGCAGCACCGCGCGATCGCCGCGAAAGGTTGCGATCGGCTCGGACAGGCGCAGCAGTGCTGCGACCCGTCCGTCAGGGAGCACGACGCCCTCGCGACCACGGCGACCGACGACCGCATCCACCGCCGCGGTCCCGATGTGGAGTCGAAGGCGGGCACCATCGACGGGCGGCCAGAGAGACCGCCCGTCGCCCCTTCGTCGGGTGGCGCCCGCTGCACTCCCCTGCTCTCCCAGGTGCTGCATCGGCCTTGCGAGCGCCACGAGCAGGCGATCCGTGGCGACGATGGCTGGATCGGCCGTCAGCACGGATCCGCGCGATAGCTCCGCCAGATCAGCGCCGGCGAGGTTGACGGCCACTCGGCCCGCGGCCGCGTGCTCCGCGGCTGTGTGGTGAACGTGGAGGCCACGGATGCGCACCTCCAGGCCAGCCGGCTCCACGCGGAGCGTCTCGCCAGTGGAGAGCGAGCCGGCGCGGAGGGTTCCGGTCACGACCGCGCCCCGACCACGGACCGCAAAGGCGCGGTCAATCGCCAGCCGACGGGGGCCATAGGGCGGTACGGCAGCGCGCGCCTGGACCAGGTCGCGCGTCCGGAGGATGGCCGCTCGTACGTCCTCGATCCCAAGACCGCTGACCGCGCTGGCAATCAGTACGGGAGCACCTGCCAGGCTGGTCTCCGCCAGGAGCGTTCGCACCTCGGCGGCTACTTCGGCCCCCCGCGCCTCCCCGGCGACATCGGCCTTGGTGACCACGGCGAAGCCATCCCGGAGGTCGAGGGCATCGAGCAGCGCGAGGTGTTCGAGCGTCTGGGCCCGTGGCCCGTCATCCGCGGCCACCACGAGCATGGCGGCATCGATCTCGCCCGCCCCAACGAGCATGTTCCCGATCAGGGCATCGTGGCCGGGAACGTCGATGAAATCGATCGATGACCCGTCCTCGAGATCGAGGTGGGCATAACCGACATCGATGGTCATGCCCCGTCGCTGTTCCTCCGGCAGTCGATCCGCATCGATGCCGGTCAGCGTCCGGAGCAGCGTGGTCTTGCCGTGATCGATGTGGCCGGCCGTGCCAATGACGACGGTCATGTCAGGGTCAGCGCGCGACGGCCCGGGCGACCGCAGAGACCAGCGCCACGTCGTCACCGGGCAGGACGGTCCGCAGGTCGAGGACTACACGGTCGCGTTCGATCCGCCCGACGATGGATGGATCCATGGTCCGGAGCCGGGCGAGCACAACGCCGGCGCTGCGCTGGGGCGCGACGGCCAGGGCGAGCCCAACCGAGGCGATCGTGCCGCCGGGGACTGAGCCCCCTCCGACCGTGGCCTCCAGGGCCACGACCTCGGCCGCGCCCGCCGGCAGAGCCCCGAGCATGGCACTTGCGCGCTCCTGGAGCTCGATGCGGGAGGTCGAGAGCATGCGCCACACGGGGATCTCGTCCATCGCGCGACCTCCCCGATACAGCGCCAGGGTCGCCGCGACTGCGGCCAGGATCGTCTTGTCGGGCCGCATGGCTCGGGCCAGCGGGTCACGGCGGATCCTGGCGATGAGATCGCGCCGGCCGACGATCAGTCCGGCCTGCGGGCCGCCGATCAACTTGTCGCCGGAGAACGTGATGAGGTCCGCGCCGCTGGCGAGGCGCTCGCGCGGCGTCGGCTCATGGGCCAGCCCGACCCGTTCCGTCGGGAGCAGCGCCCCGCTTCCGAGATCGTCGAGCACGAGCGCCCCGTGTCGGTGTGCGAGCGTGGACAGTGCCGCCGGATCCGGGGCCTCCACGAACCCGGACTGGACGAAGTTCGATGGATGAACGCGCAGGATGGCCCGGATCCGCGGCTTCGAATTCCCAAGGACATCATCGAAATCGGAGACCCGCGTCCGGTTCGTCGTTCCGACCTCCACCAATCGCACCCCGGCTCGTCGAAGGATCTCCGGGATCCGCACGCCTCCGCCGATCTCCACCAGCTCGCCACGTGACACGGCCACGCCGCCGCCGCGGCCAGCCAGCCCGACCGCCAGCGCGATGGCCGCGGCATTGTTCGTGACCACCAGCGCGTCCTCGGCACCGGTCAACGCGATGAGATGCTCCTCGGCGGCTCGGTAGCGCGCACCGCGGCGGCCCGTGGCGCGATCGAATTCGAGGAGGATCGCGCCCTCGGCGGCCCGCCTGGCGGCCTCGATCGCGGCCGACGGCCACGCGGCACGCCCGAGATTCGTGTGGATGATGACGCCCGTCGCGTTGATGACCGGCGTCGGGTCGCGCTGGAGCACGGGGTCGCCGCCTGAGACTTCGCCCGGACCGTCAAACGCCCGGAGCTCGGCCAGGAGCACGGCCCCGAGTTCGGCGACCGTGCGCGGTTCCTCGTTGGCGTCGAGCCGCGCTCGCTCAGTCGCAATCACGTCACGAGCCACGGCCAGCACGGCGTCGGCGTCTCGATCGCCGGTCTCAGGCCTCGCCGCGGCAAGCACCTGTTCGACACTCGGCGGATGCCCACCAGGCACTTGAGCGGCCATCAGGCGGGCACGTGCCGGTACGGCGGCCCGGGATCCGCTTGATCAGCCATTCTTGGCTCTCCTTGGTTTGGCGGGAGCGCATGGGAGTCGAACCCACCACGCGACGCCAAGCGCCGCGCCACCGGTTTTGAAGACCGGACCGGGCACCGGCCCGAACCCACTCCCGGATGCATGCTAGCGGCTCTGAGCCGGGCGCCGGTTGAAGCCGCGCGCCGGTTGAGGCCGACCGAGGTCAGCCCTTCGCCCGGCTCTTGGCAGACGCGGGGCCGGCGAGCGCGGCAATCAGCGACAGAGCCGCACCCGGCGTTGGCACGGCAAAACGCGCCCGGGTCTGTCCCGTGCCGACATGGATGGTCCACGCCTCGGGCGGCAACCGCTCGAACATGTCCTCGTCGGTCCGGTCATCGCCGATGGCGAGCTCGAAGTCAGGTTCTGGACCCATCGACCGGACGTGCGACACGACCTCCCCTTTGTTCGCCCAGGCGTAGCGGACTTCGATGACCTTGCTGCCGCGCAGGACAGCCAGCTCCGTGCCCGCAAGTTGCTGATCGAGCGTCGAAGCGAGTTCGTTGGCCAACCACGTGCCGAACTCGGGCTCCACCAGGCGGTAGTGCCAGGCGACAGCGTGGCCCTTCACCTCGACCGTACTACCGGGCGCCCGGGCCGCGAACTGGCTCAGCACCGGTCTGACACGCTCCATCCAGTCGACGTTGGCGCCCGGCCGCAGCGATTGCCAGTCGGTACTGCCCGGTTCCCGGAGGAGCGCGCCGTGCTCCGCCGCGAGCCAGATGCCGGCCAGGTGCCCGAACCAGCGATCGAGATCCACCGCGGGGCGTCCCGACACGATGACCACGGTGGTTCCTTGCTTGTGGGCGAGGGCGCCGATGATCTCTCCAACCTCCGAGCTCGGAACGGCATCCGCGGGCCGAGCCGCGAGCGGCACAAGGGTTCCGTCGTAGTCGAGAAAGCAGATCCGCTGTTTCGCCGATCGGAATGATTTGCGAAGCGCAGGAATCGGCGGCTCGCCCACCACCTCGGTGGTCAGGTCCCGGTCGCGGACGGCGGTCTCCAGGTCCGCCACGAACCCTTCGGCCCAGGTCAGCGCATTGCTGGTCCGGACACGCTCCAGGAGGGCGCCCTGCCGCTCGCGTCGCTCGGCTTCGGGCATCTTCAATGCGCGCTCCAGGGCTGCCGCCGATCCGGGCTCGTCGTACGGGTTGACCCGGATCGCTTCCCCCATCTCGCCAGCGGCGCCGGCGAATTCGCTGAGCAGGAGCACCCCCGTCCGATCCCGTTGGCAGGCGACGTACTCCTTCGCGACCAGGTTCATGCCGTCCCGGAGGGACGCGATCCAGGCCACGTCGGCCGCCGCGTACAACGCGGCGAGTTCGGACTGCGATACGGACCGCCGGAGGTAGATCACCGGGTTCCAGGTCGCCGTGCCGAGCTCGCCGTTGATTTCGCCGACGAGTTCGCTGACCTCGCGACGGAGCTCGACGTAGCGCGGGATCTTTTCCCGCGATGGCACCGCCAGCTGCAGCAGCGTGACGCGTCCCCGCCACTCCGGTCGGGTCTTGAGGAAGTGTCGGAATGCCCGCAGCCGCTCCGGGATCCCCTTCGTGTAGTCAAGCCGATCGACGGCCAGGACAAGCTGGCGACCCGCGTGGCGGGCGTGGAGATCCGCGATGCGCCGAGCCACGGCCCGATCGTCCGTCACGAGCCGCTCCCATTCGTCGGTCACGATCCCGATCGGATGCGCCTCGAGGGACACGATCCGTCCGGTGGCCTCGACCCGATCCATCCGGCTGTCAATTCCGAGCACCTGGAGCAGCGTGCGCCGGAACCCACCCAGGTGTTCGTGGGTCTGGAACCCGATGAGATCGGAGCCGAGAAGACCATCGAGGATCTCGGCCCGCTGCGGCAGGATCCGGAACACTTCAGGCGACGGGAACGGGATGTGGAGGAAGAACCCGACCTTGATGTCCGGCCGAGCATTGCGAAGCAAACGGGGGACCAGCATCAACTGGTAGTCATGGACCCAGACCGTGTCGCCGGGCCGAGTGCGCTCCAGCACGGCCGCGGCGAATCGCTCGTTGGCGTCGCGATAGGCGTGCCAGGTCTCTGGATCGAAGCTGACCAGGGTCGGAAAACCGTGGAGCAGGGGCCACATCGTGTTGTTGCTGTAGCCCTCGTAGAATGCCCGGGAGACCTTCGGCGGCAGATCGACCGAGACGAAACGATGCTCCTTCTCCCACGAGCGGAGCAGGGCATCGCGGCCCGAGGTATCACCCGCTGGCGCTTCCCCTGGCCAGCCGAGCCACAATCCCTTCGCCCGCTCCATCACCGGCGACAGGGCCGCGATCAGGCCGCCGCTGCTCAGCTCGGCATGCCACTCAGTGCCGCTGCGGCGCGTGGTCAGAGGCAGGCGATTGGAGACGACAAGGAGCCGGTCGGACACAGTCAGGCGATCATCCAGCGATCAAGTCAGTGGTCCGAGCCTATCATCGGTTCATGGCAACCGACGTCCCCGCGCATGCCGGCATGCTGGCGATCCGCCTGACCGAGCTCACCGATTGCGGTGGCTGCGCGGCGAAGCTCGGTGCTGACCTCCTCGCTGATGCCCTCAGCGGGCTCGGCGCGGAGCCGGTTCCCGCGGATCTCATTGCCGGCCTCAACCCGCCGGACGACGCTGCGGTCTACCGCATCTCGGATGACCTTGCGGTCATCGGCACCGTCGATTTCTTTCCACC
>JBDTOF010000331.1:0-19077 GCA_039933375.1 Chloroflexota bacterium | reverse complement strand
CCCATTCCGCTGGATCACCGCGATCGGGATCCGGACCAGCATCCGCCACAGGGATGTGAGTTTTGCGGGCAGCCCGCATGGCGGCGTTCGGATGGACCTTCGCGTCCCGGTTCGATATGGCCCGCTCAACGTACCCGCGTTCTACGTGGGCGCCGACGACCTCGACGGCTTTGCGGCCGCGCTCGCGGCTCTTGGCATTCCGGGCGAGGACGCTCGCCGGGACTGACGGGCCTACGCGCGCCCGGTTGTCGCAACCCGCGGGCGCGCCGGTCGCATGTCGTCGGCAACACCGCCAAGCGGCCCGAGGCCATCCATGACGGCGCCGGCTGTCCATCCCTCCACGTACTGCGGAAACGCTGGCGGCGGCATGTCGCGAAGTTGCTTCCAGGGGGTGTTCAGGCCTGACGTTCCATATTCGCGAACGCTCCGGACCCGATCGAGATCGAGGACTGCCGTCAGGAACTCCTCGCCGCTGCCGCCCTCCGCGAGGATCGCACCCTCGGGATCGACGATCAGGCTCCTGCCGGTCCCAAACATGGCCCCATAGTTGGGATTGAGCACGTAGCACTGGTTCGCGATCGCGTTGGCCCGGACAAGGATCGCCTCGAGTGGCCGATCCGACGTGGTGGTCAACGTCGGCTGGAGGATCACCTCTGCGCCACGCCAGGCCAGTGCTCGCGGGATCTCGGGGAACCAGCCCTCGTAGCAGATCATCAGACCGAACCGGCCGACCCCCGGGATATCGAACGTCCCGAGGCTACCCTCACCAGGTCCAGGATCGCTCGATTCGAACGGCTTCCACGGCAGGAGCTTGCGGTGCCGAGCAACCAGCGTGCCGGCCGGATCGAACGCCACGGCAGTGTTGTGAATCCGGTCGCCGGCAAGTTCCATGATCGAGCCGGCGACGATCCACTTACCGACCTCGCGAGCGAGACTTCCGATCCGATCGGTCAGCGGGCCGGGAACCAGGCTGGCAACCGAGCGAACATAGCCAGCGGGGTAGTCGGTGTCCCATGACCCGATCGCAGACAGGTAGAGCTCCGGGAAGACATACAGATCCAGGTTCGGCGCTCGCGTGGCGAGGGTGCGCACCTCACGCTCGAACTTGTCGAACGTGGCGGCCGGATCGAGCACGACGGGAGCGACCTGGGCGGCGACGACACCGATGGCACGGCTCACGATTTGACCTCCTGAACTGGATCCATGACGTGATCTGAGAAATGGCAGGCCGCCCGATGCCCCTCGGGGGCCTCGACGAGCGGTGGAGCGGAGCGGTCGCAGATCTCGGGCTGCCCCAGCTGCTCGCGGAGCCAGCAACGGGATCTGAACGGGCAACCTGCTTCCACGGCTCCCTCTCTCGGGGGATCGCCGCGGGCAAGGACGGCACCCGCGCCGCGCTCGACGGATGGTGCGGCGGCGAGGAGTGCCCTCGCGTAGGGGTGGCGGGACGCTGCGAAGAGGTCGTCGGTCGTGGCTTCCTCGACGATCCGGCCGAGGTACATGACCGCGACCCGGTCGGTCAGGTGGCGGACCACAGACAGGTCATGCGAGACGAGGATGTAGCTCAGCCCATGACGCTGGCGGAGGTCTGACAGCAGGTTCAGGATCTGCGCCTGGACGGACACGTCGAGCGACGACGTGGGCTCGTCGAGGACGACCAGCCGGGGCCGCAGCGCGAGGGCCCGCGCGATCGCTACCCGCTGACACTGACCGCCGGACAGCTCATGGGCTCGACGCTTCAGGTGGATTCGCGCCAGGCCCACCTCCTCGAGCAGCGACAGGATCCGAGCTTCGTCGATGGCGATCCCCGGCTCATGGGTCTGGAGGGGTTCCGCGACCAGGTCCCGGACGCTCAGCCTCGGGTCGAGCGAGCCGACCGGATCCTGGAAGACCACCTGCAGGTCCCGCCGGCTCCGGCGTCGTTCGGGCCCGGCAGGCGCCGTGATGTTGACGCCCGCGAATTCGATCCGCCCGGCCGTCGGCGAGATCAATCCGAGAAGGCAACGGACGAGGGTCGTTTTGCCGGATCCGGACTCACCGACGACCCCGAGCACCTCACCCTCGCGCACTTCGAACGCTACGTCGGCCACGGCATGAACGACGGATCCCGAGCGTCCCGGCGCCGGGAAATCCCGGCCGAGGCCGGTGACTCGGAGGAGTGGCGACGCAGGAGCCGGGACGCTCGGGGTCGTTGACGCGCTCATAGGTACGCACCGCCCCCGGCCGCGCTGCTTTCGGGGCCCGGATCCGCGCCGAAGTCGACGCGTCTGGTGCGCTCGCCGGCCAGGTGGCAGGCGACAAGACGGTCGGCCGCTCCGACCGGCCGAACCAGTGGCCGCTCGACCCGGCAACGGTCGATCACGATCGGACAACGGTCGACGAAGACGCAGCCGGCGATCCGGGCCGGGTCTGTTGGCACGCTGCCCGGAATCATCGCCAGGGCCCTGCCCCGCCGGTCTGGCCGCGGAACGGCACCGATGAGACCTTCCGAGTACGGGTGCAGCGGCGCCCGGAGCAGATCGGTGGTCGGCGCCTCTTCGGCGACACGCCCCGCGTACAGCACCACGACCCGGTCGGTGACGGTCCGGACAACTCCGAGGTCATGGGTCACGAAGACGACGCTGAACCCACGCGACTCCTGCAGTCGGCGGAGGAGGTCGAGCACCTGGGCACCAATCGTCACGTCGAGTGCCGTGGTTGGCTCGTCGGCGATCAGCAACTCCGGACCGCACGACAGTGCCATCGCGATCATCGCGCGCTGCAGCATTCCCCCGGACAGCTGGTGCGGATAGGACCGCAGCACGCGCTCCGTTTCCGGCAGGCCAACGGACACGAGCGTCTCCCGGACATGGTCGCGAATGTCGCGGCCAGAAAGCTCCAGGTGCCGTCGGACGACATGCTCGATCTGGGTCCTGATCGTGAACACGGGATTGAGGGCGGTGGCAGGGTTCTGAAATACCATCGCGATCCGTCGCCCGCGGATCCGCTCGAGCTCGCGGGACGGCAGGCTGGCCAGATCCACGCCATCGAAGTCGATCGAGCCACGAGAGATGACCGCACCGGCCGGAAGGATGCCGAGGATCGACAGGCCGGTCAGCGTCTTGCCACAACCGGTCTCGCCGACGATGCCCACGACCTCGCCACGCCCAACCTCGAATGAGATGCCATCAAGCGGACGTGTCATCGCCGCGCCCGTCCCGAACTCGACGGCCAGGTCGCGAACACGCAGGAGCGGACCTTCCGTCATCGCCGATGCCTCGGATCGAGTCGGTCACGAAGACCATCACCCAGGAGGTTGAAGGCGAGGACGGCGATGAAGATCGCCAGGCCGGGGAACGTCGGGATCCACCACTGATCGAGGATCACTGTCCTGCCCTCGGCCACCATCAGCCCCCAGTCGGCCTGCGGTGCGCGAGCTCCCAGCCCGATGAACGCCAGCGAACCGGCGGCAAGAATCACCGTCCCGACATCGACGGTCGCCTGGACGATGATCGGCGACAGCGAGTTCGGGATGATGTGGCGGAGGATGATTCGACGGTCCGAAACCCCGATCGCGCGGGCCGCTTCCACGAACGGCCGCTCGCGGAGCGAAACCGCTGTGGACCGCGCGAGGCGGGCATACCAGGGCCACCACGAGATGGCCAGGGCGATCGCAGCATGCTCAAGGCCCGGGCCCAGCGCGGCGACGATCGCCATCGCCAGGAGGAGCGGCGGGAACGCCAGAGCGAGGTCGGTCGAGCGCATGATCACGGCATCGAGACGCCCGCGCCGGTATCCGGCGATCGCCCCAAGCGGTACGCCGATGGCGATCGCGAGGGCCACCACGGCGACGGAGATCCCCAGTGCCGATCGAGTGCCGACGATGATCCGGCTCAGCACATCCCGGCCGAGCTGATCCGTTCCGAGGAGGTGCGTGGGGCCTGGGGCGCTTGCCGCCTCGGCGACGTTGGCCGTGCCGATGCCCTGTTCGGGATACGGCGCGGCGGCCGGGCCGAGGATCGCGATGATCGTCAGGAACACGACGACGACGAGGCCGGCCAGGGCCAGCGGGTCCATCGACAGCGCCGCACGCCATTGGGCGAGGCGGCCGGGAACGGGCGCCGTCAGGGAGCTCATGCCAGTCGCACCCGCGGATCGATCCAGGCCTGGACGATGTCGACGGCCAGGTTGATCAGCACGTACCCGATCGCGCCGAGCAACGTGATCCCCATGACCGCCGGGTAGTCGACGTTGAGCAGCGAACGGACGGCGAAGGTGCCCAGCCCCGGCCAGTTGAAGACGATCTCGACGAAGAAGGTGCCGGTCAGGGCATAGGCGAGGGTCAGCCCGATGACCGTGACGACCGGTGGGAGTGCGTTCCTCAGGCCGAGCGCGTAAACGATGAGCCGCCGGCGCAGGCCGAAGGCCCGCGCGGTTCGAATGTAGTCCTGGTCGAGGACCTCGAGCATGGAGCTGCGGGTCATCCGGGCGATCAGGCCCGCTGGATAGGCAGCGAGCGTTACCGCCGGGAGAACGATGTGGCGAGCCGCATCGACGAACGCCGTCAGGTTCCCCGAGACCAGCGAGTCGAACAGAAAGAAGCCGGTCAGCGGCGTGATGGGCGCGATGAAGCGGAGGTCCGCATCCACGCGACCCGTGAGCGGCAGCAGGTCGAGCTGGCGGAAGAAGACGATCTGGAGAAGCAACGCAAGCCAGAACGCCGGCATCGAGACGCCGACGATCGAGAAGATGCGTACGAGGAGATCGGGCGCGCCGCCCCGCCACCGTGCCGAGAAGACGCCAAGCCCAATACCGATCGGGACCGCGATCAGCATGGCCACGAAGATGAGCTCGAGCGAAGCCGGCAGCCGTCCAAGGATCTCCTCGAGGACCGGCCGCTTGGTGCCGATTGAGGTCCCCCAGTCCCCGCGCAGCACCGCTCCAAGGTAGTTGAGGTATTGGAACGGAAGCGGCTGGTCGAGGCCGAGTTGATGCATGACCCGAACGATGTCGTCCGGTCGGGCACGCGGTCCGATATAGAGGGCGGCGGGGTTCGAGGGGATGACTCGCGCCAGCACGAACGTCACCATGGACAACCCGAGCAGCACGAGCACGGAGCCACCGAGCCGCCGCGCGAGGAACCTGGCCATGCGTGGGCTCCGGTACGGATCAGGTTGGATCTCGCCGCCCGGCGACGCCGGCCGGCGAGATCCGAGAAAGCCTAGGTCAGGAGGCCGGGTGGAGTGGGTAGAAGAACTGGGCGAACGGGTAGTTCAGGTTGTACTGGTACCCGGCGATCGTCTTCTTCAGCGGCATGACGAACTTAGTGTCGTAGAAGAACAGGCCAGGGGCCTGGTCCACCAGTCGCTTCATGGCCTCGACGTACTTGGCCTGGGCTGCAGCCCGGTCCGTGGCCGTCAGGGCACCCGCGTCATCGACGAGCGTGTCATAGGTCGCGTCGTTCCAGTAGCTCAGGTTGAAGAACGGATTCTTCGAACTGTGGAACAGGCTCCACAGGTTGTCGGAGCCCGCGTCGCTGTAGGTCGGCCAGTAGAGGACCAGGAACATGTCCTGGCGCCCCGCGGCGTCCCCCTTCGAGCGCTCCCACTGCTGTCCGAATTGCATCGGCGTGAGGGTCACGTCCACGCCGATCTTGGCGTAGGCATCCTTGATGAGCGGCGCGAAGCGACCTTCGTTCTGGTTCTCCGAGGCATAGGTCAGCTCGAGCTTGAAGCCACCGTCCTGGCCGGCGTCCTTGAGCAACTGCTTTGCCTTGTCGAGGTCCTGCTTGTACTGGGGAACGTCCGCCGAGTACGGGAAGACCCCGGCCGGGACCGGCCCGTGTGACTGCGTCCCATAGCCCTGCGCCCCGATGGCGATGATGTCGTCGTAGGGGATGGCGTAGGAGAGCGCCTGACGAACGCGGACGTCGTCGAGGGGTTTCTTGTTCACGTTGAAGTAGCCGACGTAGTTGAAGAACGAAGGCTCTTCGATGAACGTGTAATCCGGGTTCGTCTTGTAGGTGCCGATATTCTCGAGCGGGATCGAGAGGGCCATGTCGGCCTCTCCGCCATCGAGCATCTGCTGCTGGACGACGGCCTCCGGCGTGATGGTCACCAGGATCTTGTCGTAATGCGTGACATCGCCCCAGCCACCCCAGTAGCCGGGGTACTGCGCAAGGACGACCTCGGCATCTGGCGTGTAGGACTCGATCATGTAGGGACCCGAGCCGCCGTCCACACCCTTCTCGAAGTAGGTCTCGTCTGCGGCGGCGGCATCGAGGGCCTTGGGGCTGACGATCCAGGCACCGTACAAGGATGAGGCAATCAAGTCGGCCGGGGCCGCGTACTTGAGGTGCATGGTCACGGTCGTCGCGTCGGTGGCGTCGATCGTGTCCAGTGGGCCCCAGATGAAGGAGGCGCCGGCGTGATCTGCGGCGGCCTCGATCGACTGCTTGACGGCCGCGGCCGTTACTGGCTCGCCGTCATGGAACGTCGCACCCTCGCGAAGCTTGAATGTCCAGGTCAGGCCATCGGCGCTCACCGACCAGGAGGTTGCCAAGCCCGGGCGGAACTGCTCCGATGCTCCAGGCGCGTTTACCCACAGGAGCGGCTCGTAGATGTTGGCCATGTAGAGCGCTTCTGTCGAAAAGGACTTGATCGGATCCCACGTCGTGATCCCGGCCGTGGCGGCGACCTTCAGGACGAGGGGTCCGCTCGGCGTGGCTGCCGGGGGCGCCTCTGTCGGGCTGGTTGAAGCACCGACCGATGGCGCAGGGCTGGTCGACGAGGCGCAGGCCGCGGTCACCAGGGCCACGACGCTCAAGAGCGCCCCAATCCGTCGAAGCGTTGTCGATCCACTTGGAGCTGCTCGATAGCGATCCATTCGTCCTCACCCTCGCACTGGAACTCAGGCGACCGAAATCGGTTCGCCTGTCGCTAGATAACCGGGAGGTTGCGCGCCGGTGACCAATTCCGTCCAATACCTGTTCCGTGGCATAGTGATACCTGGGAGGTATCGATTTGGAACTGCGCGTGCTCCGCTATCTGCTGGCCATCGTGGATCACGGGTCGATGACCCGTGCCGCCCTCGCCGTCGGTGTTGCCCAGCCATCGATCTCGAGACAGATCCGGCAGTTGGAGACCGACCTTGGGCTCGACCTCTTTGCCCGTCAGTCGGGTCGGTTGCGGCTGACCGCTGCCGGCCGACGCTTCGTGCCGATGGCCCGGGAACTCGTTTCCCGCGCCGATGCATCCTGGGATTCGATGCAGGGGCTGCTGGCCGACGGGTCCGGTCTTCGCCTGGCGCTGGTCGCTCCCGAAACGACGGTCGCCGATGTCATCGCCCCGTTCCTCGCGACGCAGAGCCCGAGCGACCCGACGATCCTCGCACGGGAGGCACTCCCGGCGGACGTCTTCGGGGAGGTCGCTGCCGGCCGCGCGGATCTGGGAATCTCCTCGGGGCCACCGCCCGCCGAACTGGAGGCGCGATCGGTGGCCCAGTTTCCGATCTATGCATATGTTCAGCCCGGTCATGCCCTCGATCGCGGGCCGACCGTGGAGCTGTCCGCGCTGACATCACATCCGCTCATTCTTCTCGAGACAAGCCACGGCACGCGTCGCCTGTTTGACGTCGCCGTCGCCGCGGAGGGTCTCAGCTATCAGTTGGCGTTCGAGGCGCCCGTTCCCCAGGTGGCGCAGGCCCTCGCGGCGAGTGGCCGCGGTGTTGCCATCGTGACCGACGATCCGCGTTACGGGCTGCGGCCACTCCGGATACTCGTCCGCGAGGCCGAGCTCCGCATCCCGCTGGTCGGGGCCTGGTCCCCTGACCACTTCGCCTCAGCGGCGATCGAACAATGGATTTCGGCCCTCGCGTCCTTCGCCTCGAACCGCCCGGCGAACCCCGCCTGGGAGCGCCCCTAGTCCTTGTTGCGCATGGCCTCGGCGGCCATGTCGAAGTACTGCAGCAACCGGGCGGCGATATGAGGTGGCGGATCCATCCACGCAACCGCGGCGCGCATGTGGGTGAGCCAGCGGTCGCGCGCCGCAGGGTCGATGGCGAATGGGACGTGGCGCAGGTACAGGCGAGGCTGGCCCCGCTCCTGGTTGTAGGTCGTCGGCCCGCCCCAGTACTGGGCGAGGAAGAGCGCCAGTCGATGGCGCGCGCCCGCGAGATCAGCGTGGTCCGGATAAAGGGCCAGCAGATCCGGATCGACCTCCACCCCTTCGTAGAACCGGTCCACCAGGCCCTCGAAGAACGGCATTCCGCCTGCCTCCTCGAAAACGCTCTTGCGGGCGGGTGTGCGATCGAGGATCGGCTGGTACACAGGCCGTTCCGATGTCGTCGGTTCAACCTCGTCGGGGCGAGCCGGGCGAACTGGCAGTGGCTCTGGCATGGGCCCGAGTGTACGACCGACTAGAGCGGGACCTCCACCAGGGTCCGGTCGCCGTCGACGATGACCCGGTAGGTCCGGATCGGGAAGTCGGAAGGGCCGCGCTCGCGGGCGCCCGTTGTCACGTCGAACTGGCTCCCGTGTCGCGGACAGGTGATGATCCGACCTTCCAGCGATCCGTCCGCCAGCGAGGCGCCGTTGTGCGGGCACTCGTCCCGGAAGGCATGGAGCTGCCCCTCGAGGCGCATCACGACGATCGAGCCACCGGGCGCGTCGGGCAGCCGGCCGACGAGCCCGTCGCCCTCCCGTTCCATCAGGCGCACCGGGAGGCGAACGACCGCCGCGGCCTGATCGGTACCACCGAGCCGGCCGGCGAGGAGCGGTTCAAGCTGTGAGACGAATGCGCCGCGACTCGCTACGAGGTCGGCACCCGCGGCTAGCGCCCCGTGCCAGCGTTCCTGGTCCGGGAACCCGATCGTCCCGGCCACGATCGTGTCCGGCCAGCGCCGGCGATAGGCGAGGATTCGCTCGCTGGCGCTCGGCGAGCCAAGATCGACCACCACCGCAACGGGCTCCTCGGCATCCGAGACCAGGCGGGGATCGTCGATCGGCACGATCGAGAACTCGAGGCGCATCGCCAGTTCTCCGAGTCGACGCAAGACGAGGGGATCGTCCAGGTCGGCAACGAGGAGAGACATGGGCGCCAATCTAGCTGCAGCCGATCGACGCGCTCAGCGCCCGACCGCTCGGAGTCGAAAGGCGGGCCCGCGTCCCAGCCGCTCGGACGAGGTCCCGTACTTGAGGATGAGTTCGGTCACCGCCTGTGCCGCGTCGCCCTGGTTGAGCGGCTCGGCTACGGCATCCCAGGTTCGATCGCCGACCGAGATGACGCAACTCGGGTTGACCTCGAGGTTCAGGGCCCAGTCCGCATCCGGCTCACCGGCCGCCACGAGCAGTGACCCGCCCGGCTCTTCGATGAACCCGACGGCGACGACCACGTCGTCGCCACTGACACGGCCATGCGTGGTGACGCCGGCGACGGTGCCCCAACCGGAGAGCTGGGCTCCGATGTCGTCCGTTGTCAGCGCCCCCGCTGCTGCCAGGACTTGCCCTCGGTCGCGACTGACGGGGCATACACGATCTCGACGTCCTGCATCTCGCGAATAGTCCGGGCTCCAAGCGCCGCCATCGACTGGCGGAGCGCGCCCATCAGGTTCTGTGAGCCGTCCGTGACCGTCGCCGGCCCGAACAGGATCACCTCCAGCGAGCCAACCGTCCCGACCTTGATCCGCGTCCCGCGCGGCAGGACCGGCGACGGTGCCGCCATTCCCCAGTTGACGCCCCGACCCGGAGCCTCGGCAGCACGTGCCAGCGGACTGCCGAGCATGACCACATCGGCGCCGGCGGCGATGGCCTTGGCGACCTCGCCGCCACGGCGCATCCCTCCGTCCGCCACGACGGGAACCCACCGCCCGGTCAACTCGTAGTAGGCATTTCGCGCGCCGGCAACATCGGCGACGGCCGAGACCTGCGGAATGCCGATGCCGAGGACCTCGCGGGTCGTGCAGGCAGCCCCTGGACCAACACCGACGAAGATGGCGGCGGCACCCTGCTCCATCAGCTGGAATGCGGCGGTTGCGTTGGTCGTGTTACCGACTGCGACCGGGATTGGCATGAACCGGATGAATTCGTCGAGGGACAGGGGTTCGTAGCCAGAGGCGAGATGGCGAGCGGACGACACCTGGGACTGGACGAGGAACAGATCGGCGCCATGCTCGGCGCAGAACGCGCCCCACCTGCGGGCGGCAGCGGGCGTGGCCGCGACCGCCGCCTTCGATCCGGCGGCGTGGATCTCGTCGATTCGCCGCGCCACGAGCTCCTCGCGAATCGGGGCGGAATACGCATCCGAGAGCACCTGCTGCACGTCATCGTCCGGGGCTGCCGCGATGCGCCCGAGCACCTCAGATGGGTCGTCGTAGCGGGCCTGCACGCCCTCGAGGTTCAGGATCGCGAGGCCCCCGAGCTTCGCCAGCGCGCCCGCAAACACAGGATCCACCACGGCGTCCATGGCCGACGCGAGGACCGGGATGGCCAGATCCAGGCCGCAGAACGACTGGGCCAGCTCGACGTCGTTGGGCTCGATGGTGCTGGTTCCCGGCGCGAGTGACACGTCCTCGAACCCGTACGTCGGGCGGATCGCGTCGAGCTTCGATCGGAATGCGGGCAGGCGCGTCGATGCCGGGGCGCGGTCCTGATCGATCATCGGGTGCACCTCCTCGCCGCGGGTCGTGGGTGCCGGAAGTCTACCAGCGGGGGTTCAGCGGATACGGAAGGTCGACTCCAGCTCGGGCTTCGCCACGAACCACTCAAGAAAGTCGATGGCCCGGAGGTAGGCCGGCCAGACGACCAGCTCCCGAGCGGCGTCCGGGGACAGCCAGCGCGCATCGTCGTGCTCCTCGGACAACTGCACCACAGCATCCGGGCGAACCCTGGCAGCAAACACCGCCTCGACGAGGAGAGCGTCGAGCCTGCGCTCGTGGAAGACGTGCACGATGTCCGTCTCGAGGACCGTTTCGAGATCGTCGCCGCTGAAACCCGCCTCTTCGGCGACCTCGCGCAGGGCCGCATCGAGGATTCGCTCGCCCGGCTCGATCTTGCCGGTCACGCACTGCCAGAGTCCCGGCCAGATTCCAGCGTTCGATCGTCGGATCAGCAGGATCTCGAGGTCACCGGACGCCGCCATCCGATAGAGCCAGCAGGCGGCGATGTCCGCGCGCAGGGTCATTCGGCGCCCGCGCCACTGCTTCCGGACCCCTCGCCAGGCGCGAACTCGGCGGCAATCCCGTGGAGTTGCTCAAGGTGCATCAGGTCGTGGACGCCGGCAAACAGCAGCCACTCTCCGCAGCGCAGCCGGCCGACCTGGGGATGCTCGAGCGGACACGGGTCGGTCTCGTGGCCGGTGATCGAACGAGCCGCGCGCTCGACGATCCGCTGGCTCGCACCGATGCGACGGACGAGCGCTTCGCGGCCAGTAGCCCCCTCACCCGGCACGCTGGGCACGACCGCCGGGGCATCCGCGGGGAAGCGACCAGTCGCAGCCAGCGCGCCGGCCATCGACAGGCCGGCTCGCGCGTCGGCATCGTGACCAATTGCCTCTGCCACGTTCCAATCTCCCTCGCCGCCGGGCGCCTCGAACGCGGGCGCCGGCAGCGCCTCGACCAATTCGATCAGCGCGTCCGCGAGTGCCCCAAGCTGCGCGGCGACTCGGGGGGCGGTGCCCGGGCCCGCTCGTCGTCGGACTTCGCGTCGGACGGAGATGAATTTCCCGGCCTCGATCCCGCGAAATGCCGCGACAGCATCAGGAGCGTCAGCTTCGAGTTCATCGAGCCACATGGGCGGCACGGTAGCACGCGATGCCGCGAGTGGGAGGACCATCAGCTGGGCCGGGTGGTGCTGGCCGAACTTCGTCTGCGCGTGGCGGCCGCTACAGCCGCTCGAACCGCTCCACAGGGAGAACGAAGACCGTGGCCCCGCCAACCTCGACTTCGAGTGGGTACGGCATGAAGAACTCGCCGGGCTCCATGATCGGAGGCATCGGGTTGACGACCTGCGTCCGCGACGTGCAATTGGCCCGCACGACCTCCAGGACCGCATCGACGCGGTCGTCATCGGCGCCGACGATGACGGTGGCGTTGGACTGCTTGAGGAACCCGCCCGACGACTGGAGGCGGGTGGCCCGGTACTCCGCCTCCAGCAGGGCATCGACGAGTGCGCCAGCATCCTCGTTGTGAACGATCGCGACGATCAGCTTCATGGCCCGAGTATAGGCAGGGCGCGCCACGTGGGACAGTGGATCCATCCGCAGCCTTGATGCCTCGATCGCCGGTGTACGATGCGGCCTCGCCCTGCATCCGGGCGCCAGTACCCGGTTCAGGCCGGGCGCGCCGAGCCCAAATCGCCCAGGAGCCAGTCGTGACCGACCGAGACAGGCCCACCGCACCATCCGACGCGATGCTTGCAAGCGCGATCGCCGCGGCCGCTCGCGCCACGGATTCACAGCGCGCCGTGGCGAGCCTCGTGAGCGCCGTCGTCGAGGCGGTCGAGGCGGATCGCGGGGCCGTCTTCATCTGGGACGGCGAGCGCGGAGCCTTATCGCTTGCGGCCTCGGCCGGGTACTCGGCTGAAGAGGCGGCCGCCTTCGAGGCGACCGTCGCCGGTGATGCCGATCATCCGGTGGCACGGACGGCCCACGGGCAGACCGCGATTCTTGGCGCCGAGACCGCTGGTCCCGACGGAACCGCGCACGTGATCGCGACCTGGCCGCTTCAGGTGACGACCGACGGCGTCGATGAACCCCTTGGCGCGCTTGCGATCACACGGCCCGCGCCCTGGGCGATCAGCGAGACGGACTCGGCGCTTCCGGCAGCGTTCGCGGACCTCATCGCCATGACCGTCGATCGGGCTCGGTTGGCGGCAGCGGCCAACGAACAGTCGGATTGGCAGGAGCGAATGGCGCATACGGATGCGCTGACCGGTCTGGCCAACTCGCGAACGCTGGCTCGCGTCCTGGAGCTGGAGATTGCCCGCGCCGGACGCCAGGGAACGGACCTCTCGATCGCCCTGTTCGATGTGGACGACCTGGCCAGCACCAACGCGACGCACGGTTCGGCCGCCGGCGACGACATCCTGCGCGAGCTCGCGGCCACGCTCGCCGAATCGATTCGGCTCGTGGACACCGTGGCCCGCTGGGGTGGCGACGAGTTCATCGTCGTGGCACCGGGTTCGGCCGGCATGACCGTTGCCCAACGAGTCCTCAATGCGCTGGCGGCGCGGACCTCGAACGGCGGCCGCGAGATCTCCGTCTCGGTCGGCGTCGCGCGCTTCCCGAAGGACGGCGCGTCATCCGATGAGCTGGTCGGAGCCGCCCAGGCGGCACTCAGCAACGCCAAGTCCAGCGGCCCTGGCGCCGTCGCCGCAGCGGACCTCGGCCAGGGCTAGGCGTCGCGAGCCGGGAACGAGGCCTCAGCCGGCGGGCTCGACGACCTCGAGCGCGACGGCGAGGACCGAATCGAACACCTCGTCGGCATCACGGTCGGCGTCGATGACGCGCCAGCGCCCGGGATCCTGGGTCGCCATTTCGAGAAAGCCGGCCCTGACCCGCAGGTGAAAGTCGAGATCGAACGCCACCTCGAACCGCGTGTGGGCCTCGGGGTCCTTGCGACGAAGCCCGGCCTCGGCCGGGAGGTCCAGCAGGAGCGTCCGATCCGGCATGAGACCACCCGTGGCGATCTCGATGATGGTTGCCAGGACATCGCGGTCCACACCACCGCCGTAGCCCTGGTAGGCCAGCGTGGAATCCGCGTACCTCGCGCTGATGACCACGCGGCCGGCCTCCAGCGCGGGGCGAATGACCATCGCCACGTGCTGTGCCCGCGATGCGTTGAAGAGCAGCGCGTCGGCGATCGGATCGATCGTGCCCCCGTCGTTGGCCATCAACAACTCGTAGAGCCGGTCGCCGAGCGGCGTCCCACCCGGCTCCCGGGTCAGGATGACATCGTGCCCGCGTGCTTCCAGGGCAGCGGCCAGACGTCTCGCCTGAAGCGTCTTGCCCGAGCCGTCGGGTCCTTCGATCGAGATGAAATGGCCGGGCAGCCGGCTGTCAGGAGTCACCGCCCGAGTGTAAAGGGAAACGCTCAGGGTCCCGGATGTCCCCAGACCGGGAGGCGCGTGTGCGGGCGGGCGGCTTCCCGACTTCCGGCGTGCTAGGCTCCCCTCCCGAACATGCGAGACCTGACCGAGCGCGCCCTCGATACCGCAACCCAGCAGGGCGCCAGCTATGCCGACGTGCGGATTGTCAGACGACTCGACGAGTCGGTTTCGGTCAAGTCCGGCCGGGTCGAGGGCGTCGCCACCGGCGAGAGCGAGGGCTTCGGCGTGCGCGTCCTGGTCGATGGCGCCTGGGGCTTTGCGTCCTCGCATCACCTGGGGCTCGATGAGGCGGACCGCGTGGCCGGCTTGGCCGTTCGCATCGCCAGGGCTTCGGCGACGGCGCTCCGGACGCGGGTCGAGCTGGATGGCCGGCCACCTGCCCAGGGTCGCTACGAAACACCCGTTGAAGAAGATCCGTTCGCGATCCCGCTCGAGCGCAAGATCGGCGATCTGCTGGCGGCGGATCGCGCCGCCGGAGCGGTGAAGGGCGTGGCGTTCACCGAGTCGATGTACGGCGCGCAGCGCGAGGAGAAGACCTTCGCTGACACTGACGGCAGCTACACCGAACAGCGGATCACGCATGTCGGTGGCGCCGTCGAGGCCAATGCGATCGAGGGCGATGACCATCAGCGACGCAGCTATCCCGATTCCGGGGGCGGCTGGGGAGCGGCGGGTTACGAGTACATTCGCGGGCTCGACCTCGCCGGCCATGCCGAGCGCTACGCCGAGGAATCGGTGGCGCTACTGACGGCGCCGCAGTGTCCGTCGGGTAGATCCACGATCGTCCTCGACCCGAGCCAGCTCTATTTGCAGGTCCACGAAAGCTGCGGCCATCCGACCGAGCTGGACCGCGTCTATGGGACCGAGGCGTCGTACGCCGGGACGAGCTTCCTCACCACCGACAAGCTCACCGATGGCTTCCGCTACGGTTCCGACCTCGTGACGATCGTGGCCGATGCCACCGCGCCGCAGGGAATGGGCACGTTCGGCTGGGACGATGAGGGCGTCGCGGCGCAATCCGTGCCCCTGATCCAGAACGGAAGTCTGTCCGGCTACCTGACATCGCGGGAGACGGCGCCACGGATCGGCCGCCAGTCCGGGGGCGCCATGCGCGCGGATGGCTGGAATCGAATTCCGCTGATCCGGATGACCAACATCAACCTTCTGCCGGTCGAGGGCATGAGCCTCGACGACATCGTTGCGGACACGGACGACGGCCTGTATCTGGCCACGAATCGAAGCTGGTCCATCGACGATCGGCGGCTCAACTTCCAGTTCGCCACCGAGATCGCGTGGGACATCAAGGGCGGCAAGCGCGGCCAGATGTACAAGAACCCGACCTACACCGGGATCACCTACGAGTTCTGGCGCTCGTGTGATGCGGTCGGCGATTCAAGCAGCTACGTGATGCGGGGCACGCCGAACTGCGGCAAGGGCGAGCCGTCTCAGGGAGCGCATGTCGGACACGGCGTGTCCGGGGCACGGTTCCGTGACGTCCAGATCGGCGTCGGCAAGTGGTGAGCCGGGGCGAGAAACCCACGAACCTCGGACTCGCCGACGACGTCCTGGCCCGCGCCGTGCGAGCCGGCGCGAGCGAGGCCGAGGTCCTGGTCATGACCGACGACTCGCAGCTGACACGTTTCGCCAACAGCGAGATCCACCAGAACGTCGCCGAGTCCAACGTCGCGGTGAACCTCCGCTTTGTCCACGGTCGCCGGATGGCGACGGCATCGACTGGTCGGACCGACGACAAGGGCCTCGCAGCGCTGGTCGAGCGCGCGGCGGCCATCGCCCGAACCGTCGAGGAGCTCGAGGACTGGGGTGGGCTGCCCGGACCGGACCCTGGCAGTGCGACTTCGGGTCTCGCCGCCGCTTACTCGACGGCAACGGCTGAAGCCAGCCCGGAACTTCGGGCTGAGGGCGTCCGCGCCGTGATCGCCGCGGCCGACGACAAGGGCGTCCTCGCCTACGGCTCGTTCTCGACGTCGCGGGAGGGAATGGCGGTGGCCAATTCGACCGGCATCCGCGTCTCCGAGGAACGCACGGCCGCGCAGCTGCTCACCGTCCACATGTCGCCTGATGGCGGCACCGGGTACGCGGAACGCGCTGCCACCGATGTCACGAACATCGATCCCGCCGGGATCGGTCGAGAGGCGGCCGACCGGGCGCGGGCCACGGACCACGCTATCTCGGTGCCACCCGGCGACTATCCGGTGATCCTCGAGCCGTACGCCGTCGTGGACATCCTCGACATGCTCGGCTACGTGGGCTTCTCGGCCCTCGCGGTCCAGGAGGGCCGGTCATTCATGGAGCCGGGCCGGCGGGTCGGCTCGGGTCTCGTCACGATCGTGGACGACGCCGCGAACCAGTCCGGACTGCCGATGAGCTTCGACTACGAGGGCGTCCGCAAGCAGCCCGTCACCCTCATCGAGCGCGGGGTCTGTCGGGATGTCGTGTACGACGCCCAGACCGCGGCGCGTGCCGGCCGGCGCTCGACCGGGCACGGCCTCCCCGCCCCGAACTCGTATGGCCCGTTTCCACTGAACATGGTCATGACCAAGGGCACCAAGACCCGCGAGGAACTGATCGGCGGGATGGAGCGCGGCCTGCTCGTCACGCGCTTCCACTACACCAACCCGGTTCATCCGAAGCTGGCCATCATCACAGGGATGACCCGCGACGGCACGTTCCTGATCGAAGGTGGCCAGGTCGTCGCGCCCGTCAAGAACCTCCGCTTCACCCAGAGCTATCTCGATGCACTGGCCGGGGTCTCGGCAGTCAGCCGCGACCTGCGGACCCTGCGCGGATCCTTTGGCGCCGTCGTGGTCCCGATGCTGCGCATCGACAGCTGGACGTTCACGGGGGCCACGGAACACTAGGGCCAACGCCGGTCCCGCGCGCTACTGGACGCAGAACTCGTTGCCTTCCGGGTCCTCCATGACCGTCCAGGTGAGGGAACCGAGGTTCCGTGTCGGACCCTCCGTTGCCCCGAGCGCGACCAGCCGCGCGACTTCCGCGGGCCGATCCGCGGAGCGCCAGTCCAGGTGGACCCGGTTCTTGCCGGCTTTCGGCTCCGGGACCTTCTGGAAGAGCAACGAGAGCGGCCGTGGTCCGTCGCCCGACCGTTGATCCGCCGGCGGAGCGAGGGACACGTACTGCTCGTTCACGTCGCGCCGCTCCCAGCCGAGCGCCGCCTCCCAGAACGGGACCACCACCTCGTGGTCGGTGCAGTCGATGACGATATCGACCTGGCGAAGCCCGATGGCAGTCTCCGCGGCCTCGAATCGAGCGGGAGCGGCAGAAGGGCCGCCATCCTGGCCAGCAACCGCGACACTCTCGGATGCCCTGACCCGCAGGGCCATGTCCGCCCGCAGCGCGAGCCCGTGGTACGCGAGGAAGGCGCTCGCGGCGACGAGGGCACCGATCGGTGTCGACAGCTCCGAGACGACATCCCCACTGAGATCGGCTCCCACGATGATCCCGACGAGCCGGTACACGATGAGCGCAGCACTTCCGATCACGGCCACGAGCGCAACTCCAACCGTGAGGTAGAGGAAGGCCCGCCGAATCGTGGAGCCTGCCTCGCCCTCTGGATCGGACGTCCGTCGGCCCAGGACCGAGGACCAGCGCCACAGCCAGACTGCCATCCCCAGGATGGCCATGGGCAGCCAGTTGGCGAGCTCCGCGCGCCAGTACCCGGCACCGTCCGGCGCCAGCACCGTCCGACTTCCGCCGAAGACGATGTCAATGACCAGCCCGATCAGCCAGCCCGTCGCGGTCGCGCCAAAGGCAAGCGCCACCGCCGACACCCCGTGCGTCGTCAGTCGGACCTGGTCCAATCGCCGAACTGGGTCGGCGGCAGCGGGTTCGCGGCGCAGCCACCGCTCATACGCCCACCACGCGATGAGCCAGACAATCGCCGTTGCCAGCGGCGCGAGGATCGCCTGTGCCTGACTTCGCGAGGTAGCGTCCGCGTACGCGGCGCCCGTCGCGATCAGTGGTCCGATGATCCCGGAAGCGGCACCGGCGAGACCGCCGATGACGAACGCGGCGGCCACGATGATCGTCGCGGCGAACGCCGCGAGTCGTGTCCGGGAAACCAGCTCGTCGCTGGCCCGCCATTCCGACCCGGATGCGACCCCAGCGGTATACCTCCAGTGAAGGATCCAGACGAGACCCCAGACCAGAATCTGGACCAACGGCCCAGGGACAAATGGATACCCGTAGCCGTACTCGGTGGTGGTTTCCTGGAACAGAACGGAAACCGCGTTCCCGACCGAACCGAGGGCAACCACGAGCCCGACGAGCCCGGCACCGTACAGATAGACACGTGGGAGCCAAGCCGCAGCGCCGCGGACCGGCCCGCGCGCCAGATCGTCCCGCCGAACGAACCCGTGGAACACCCACGCTGCGACGGCAACGATCGTTCGCGCCAGGCTCGAAACCGGGTCGGCCCAGACCGCGTCCGGCGGGGCACTCGTGATCCGGGCCGCAACCCACTGCATGAACTCGACAATCCCCGTCGCCCAGGCAATGAGCGCGACCCCAAGGACGATGCTGAAGTAGAGCGCCCGCACGGCGGACCCCCGTTCGGCCTCCGTGTCCTCTCGGCGAGGATCGAGTCCACGCTGGACGACCCACCAGTGGATCGCCCAGACCGGGAACCCGGCGAGGACGAGGGCAATTGCGAGGCTCAGCTGCTCGCGTGACCCCGACCCACCGTAGTTGGCGGGACCGTGCGTCAGGCCGAGAGCATCAAGAAGGACCTCCAGGAGCGTCGACAACCCAACGGCGACGACCGCGAGCGCGACCCCGGACATCGCGTACAGGTAGATCCGCCTGACGGCCTGCATCTCCCGCCCTCCTACTTCGCGTACCAGCCAGGATCGAGCCAGACGAGCTGCTCATCGATCTTCCAGGCGCCATCCTCACGAACGAGGGAAAGCCGCCGCGCGCTGCGGTTGACATTCCGGTTCAGGGGGCCACCCTGCCAGGAC
>JBDTOF010000330.1:0-4842 GCA_039933375.1 Chloroflexota bacterium | reverse complement strand
CCGTGAGGTTCGCGGTGTGCTCCTTGAGCCCGCGGAGCAGCGCTGATTGTCCGGTACCGCCGCCGATCGCCACGATCCGCGGACCCCGCGCGAGGAGCCGCCGCTGGTAGAGAACCTCACCGAGCGGCTCCGCCGCGTCGGCTTCACGGAGTGGCTCGGTGACCGCCCGCAGGACGCGCAGTCCACCCATCCCGATGAGACCGAGACCGACGACCCCGACGATCAATCCACGCAACGGGTACGGCAGGAACTGTAGCGTCACGACATCGATCACGAGGCCGGCAAACCCGGCCGGGTGGATCACCGCGGTCGCCTGTCGCACCACATGGGCGACCGCCAGCGCGAGGAGGAATAGTCCAGCGAATACGACGCCGAGCCAGCGCTTGATGCCGATCCCGGGCATCAACCAGCGGCGCAGGTTCACCGCCGCTCCAGCTCCCGGTGAAATACGTTCACGGGTCCGTGATCCTCCGCGCGGAGCCAGCTTGCCAGCTCCTCGGCCAGGACGATCGAGCGGTGCTGGCCCCCGGTACAGCCGATCGCGATCGTGAGGCGGCTCTTGCCCTCCTCGGCGAAGGCCGGGATCGAGAACGCGAGCAGCGGCTTGAGGAGCTCCAGGAAACGAGCGGTAGCCGGTTGGCCCAGAACGTAGTCCCGGACCGGCTCCGTCAGCCCGGAATGATCGCGCAGCTCGGGGACGTAGTAGGGGTTGCGCAGGAATCTCGCGTCAAAGACCAGGTCCGCCTCGAGTGGGACCCCGAATTTGAACCCGAAGCTGATGATCTGGATCGCCATGCGGTCCGGATCGACGTCGCCGAGTCGGGCGAACAGGCGCTCACGGAGCTCACGCAGGGCCAGATCGGACGTATCCAGGACGACATCCGCCTCCGCGCGGACCGCGTCGAGCAGGCGACGCTCCTCGGCGATTGCTGCCGCAATACCGCGACCTTCGCCAAGGGGATGTCGGTGCCGCGTCTCGGAGAATCGTCGAATGAGAACCTCGTCGCGAGCCTCCAGGAAGAAGACCTGCGGGCGGATCCCGCGGCCCTCGAGGGCGCCGCGCATGGCGCGATAGGCGGCTTCCGCGTCGCCGGCGCGGACATCCAGGACGATGGCGACGTGGCCGTAGCGCGTCAGATCGGTCGACACGAGCTCGGCGAGGTTCGGGAGCAACTCGCCCGGCAGATTGTCGACGACGATGTAGTTGAGGTCCTCGAACAACTTCGCTGCAGCCGTCTTCCCCCCGCCCGACAGGCCGGTCAGGATCACGACGTGGGATTGCTCCGCCCCGTCGGCGAACTCGGGCACCGTGCCTATCGAATCCGCGGTCGCCTCGTGGTCCACCATACCGGTCAGTCTACCCTCGACCGAGCGGGGCTCAGCGGCCGCTTCGGCGGATCACCACGACGGTCCCTTCGAACAGGACGTACAGCGTCAGGCCCAGGACGGCCGGACTGACCAGGTCGCCGCCCGGCGTTGCCACGGTGGCGAAGATGGCGATTCCCAGGATGATGATTCGGCGTGATCGACGCAGGCGGTCCGATGTCACGATCCCAACACGCGACAGCCCGACCAGGAGGATCGGGAACTCCATGAGGAGCCCGAAGGCGAGGAACATCGTCGTCACGAACGAGAAGTACTCGCGAGCGGTCAGCAGCGGCTTCAGGTCAGCGGTCTGGAATGCCAGGAGGAAGGCCGCAGCGAACGGGAGGATGACGTAGGCGATCGTCACGCCGGTGGCAAAGAACACCAGGGCTGCCGGAATCCAGGGGAGGATCGATCGCCGCTCGGACTCCGTCAGACCTGGAGCGACGAAACGCCAGACTTGCCAGAGGATGACCGGCATGGCGAGGATGACGCCTGCCGCGATCGCAATCTGGAGGCGGATGGCGAACGGATCGCCGATCCCCGTGTAGACCAGTGGCTCGCCCGTCGGCAGCGGTGCTGCGAGGAAACCGATGATCGACTCGCCGCCGATGAATCCGACAACGGCGCCGATCGCCACTGCGAGCAGGCTCCAGGCGATGCGATTCCGAAGCTCGGTGAGGTGATCGACGAGGGCCATGCCCTCCGCCGGTTCGGCGGGTCGCACCGGCTCGACGACACCGGAAAGGGCAGCCTCAGAGGATGCCGGGGGTTCGGACATCTCCCCGGTAGGTCCGGGCTCGTCGGCCATGTGAGAGATGGTCGGGCTCGCGCCCGATCAGGACGCGGGCGACCCGGTCTGGCGGCCGGATTCCGCGGGGGGCTCGGCCGGTGTCTCCACTGGCGCATCGGCGCCTGCGACAGCCACCGGCGGCGCAGGAGCCATCGGAGCGGCCGGCGGCGGGGGCGCATCGGCGGGCTTCATATCCACCGTCGTCGCCTGCTTGACATCGGATGCCGCATTACGGAACTCGCGCAGACCCTTACCGAGGGCCGAGCCAACTTCGGGCAGCTTGCCCGGCCCGAGGACCAACAGCGCAATGATCAGAACGACGACCAGTTCCCCGGGTCCGATGTTGAACGGCATGATTCAGGCAACTCATTGTGGGCCGTGGCTCAGCGCCTCGGAACGGGCGTTAGGGTAGCACAGGGAGTCGCCCGGCCCAACCCCGCGCGGCCGCTCCGAGCACATCCTCGACGCTCGAATCGGCCGACCCTCTCGTATCCGCGGCGGCCCGCGCGATCCCCCGCGATACGTTCACGAGCAGCCCGCCGCCGGGCTGGCGCGCAGCTTGACCCGCCGCTGTTGGGCCGCTGCGGAGCACGGGTTGAACCGCTCCGCCCTGGGCACCGACGCCCGGTACGAGGAACGGCAGATCCGGTGCGATCTGGCGGATCCGGACCATTTCATCCGGCGCCGTCGCTCCCACGACCAGGCCGACGGTGCCGCCGGGCCCCCAGGTCGCGACCCGCCGCGCAACGCGGGCGAATAGGGGCTCTTCGGGTGCGTCGCCGCCGGCAGCCACGAGCAGGCCCTGGAGCTCACCGGCGCCAGGGTTGGAGGTCCGGCACAGGACGTAGGCGAAGCGGTCCAGTCGCTCGATCAGTGGCTGGATGGCATCGGACCCGAGGTACGGGTTGACCGTGATCGCGTCCGCCCCGAGCCCGTCGAAGAGCGCGATAGCCTGGCGAGCAGCCGTGCTCCCGATGTCACCACGCTTGACGTCGAGAATGACCGGCAGATCGCTGGGCACGGCGCCCAACAGCCGCTCCAGCGCGGCGATCCCCGCACTCCCGTATGCCTCAAAGAACGCCAGGTTCGGTTTGATCGCGGCCGCGAATGGTCCGGCGACCTCGATCAACACCCGGGAGAATTGTTCGAGTCCGGCGAGATCGCGCGTGAATCCCGGCGGGAGGCTCTCGACATCTGGGTCGATTCCCAGACACAGCACCGTTCCGACCGCGGCCGTCCGCGCCGCCAGGCGGTCGAGATACCCGGCGTCCGCCCTCACGGGGCCGCGGGCGACGGCGACGACGCCGGGGCTGGGGTCGCAGGCGGTGTGGTTGGCGCGGGCGTCGGAAGCTGATCCAACGGTACCCACCAGCCCGGCCGGGATGCCGGATCGAGCCCGGCGGCGATCGTCAGCTGGAGTCGCTCGCCATCGAGCGCCGGCGTCGCGGCGTCAATCCCGGCCAGCCACAGGTCGGTGACGCCACCATCGATCGAGAGGTAAGCGATGGCGTTCCCCGCCGGCGACCAGACCGGAGCGAAGCTCCGCTCATCATTGGTCACGCGCAGGAGCTCCTTCCCGCTTTTCGCGTCGAGGATCACGACATCCGTCCCGAACGACGTTGTTCGAGTCGCCGCGATCAGCCGCCCGTCGGGGGACCATGCCGGGGAAGTATACCCGGGACCGGTGACCGAGGACGTCTTGCCGGTGGTCGTGTCGTACTTGAGGATGGCCGGAGCGCCCTTCGACCCGTCGCTGGCGTTCTTGATGAAGAGCAGGAACCGCCCGTCCGGCGACCAGGCCGGGTCCTGGTGTCCGAGCGGCGGAATCTCCGGGGCCTTGAGTGAGGTGAGGCTGCCCGAGGTCGGGTCGTAGATCTTCAGGACGACGTCACTTTTGCTCGGGTCCAGGCCGTCCGTGATGACGACCACGGTCCCGTCCACCGAGACGACCGGTTGGCGCAGGAAGTACGACCATGCGTACGTTCCCGACACGATCCGCCCGATCAGGAGTTCTTCCGGTTCCGTGCTGCCATCCCGCCGGACCCGCATCAGGGACGGTGTTTCGAGGTTCCAGCGAAGCGCGAGGCCGTTGACGCGCCAGCGCGTCTTCTCAGCGGTCGTCCGGATGAAGTAGACCCACTGGCCATCCGGTGAGAACGACGGCATCGAGTCGCGTCCGCCCGCCGTGAGCTCGGATGCGGTGGCGCCGTGCTGGATCCAGATATTCCCCGCCTTGACGTACAGGATGGATCCAAGCACGTCGGACCGGGGATCCACGATGACGACGTTCGATGGCGTCGGGGTCCGAAGCGCGCCACCGTCGGACCCGCCACCGCCCGACAGGAGCGGCAGACGCCCGGTCAGGAGCGCGATGCTCAGGACGCCGATGACAAACAGTCCCACGGCCGCAGCAAGATCCGCCCGGGGCACGCCGGCCAGCCAGGGGGTCGTGGCGCGTGGCTGGCGCGAACGGCGAGTGTTCATCCGATTTCCCCAGCGGCTGCGCTGGCGGCAGCCACTTCGCGGCCGGGTCCGACCGGAATACCGGGTCCGGAGCCAGGTGGCGCGGAAGCCGCGTGCATGCCTGCCGGCGCCGCATCGCGGACCTCGAGCTGGAGTGACTCGACACCGCCGAATCGGCGGCTCATCAGGCGCGCCACGACATCCACCCGATCGCCTTCGGC
>JBDTOF010000329.1:0-2972 GCA_039933375.1 Chloroflexota bacterium | reverse complement strand
GCGTCGATGGGGCCCAGGTCAGGAGTCGGTCGCCCGGGCCGAGACCCAGGGCTCGAAGTCGCCAGGCCGCAATCCGCGTCAGGCGATTCAGTTCCGCGTATGTCCAGGTGCGCTTCGAACCGCCGTCGAGGTGGATTGACAGTGCGGGCCGCGGCCCGAACCGTGCGACGGCGGCGTCGAGCAGGTCCAGGAGAGTGTTCATGCGCCCATCCTCGTTACACAGGGTAGACGCTGTCCCGCGAGAACCGTCACGCCCCCGGCGCGTATCAGCCTGGCTCAGGCTCGCCTGGAAGGGCCAGGATGCTCCAGCCGGCATCGACCTCGATGGTCTGCAGACGGCCGCAGGCCTCGTGAACCTAGGCCTCTTGCCCCCCGAGCCGGTCGTCGGGCCGGACGATGATGTACCCGGTCATGTCCTTGGCGTGCGGGTCGATGGGCCTCTCCATGGGAAGGTCCGGGGTATAGACCTCCTCATCGACAGAGTGACGGATCCAGTCGAGGAGGTCGTGGTTGATGATGAGGGAACCTACCCGGGCACGATGAGTGTCACCGGCGGCCAGGTACTCGATCCAGGCCTCAGTCATGGGCACCATCGTGTTCCGCCGATTGATCTGCCGGACGGCATCAGCACCGGGCGGACCATGCAGATACCCGTGGATGGTGTACGGACCCGTCTGGAGCGTGACCGGTGATGGGCGAGTGCGCGATCTGCGGGCAAGGTTGCCACGCGGGCCTGTCGCCCGGATCGCCAGGATCTCGTCGCGGCGGACGCGCAACTCGCGGGAGGCGGTGGTTCGTCCGTCGTCGAGGGCAGCCAGCATGACATCTTGCAGAACGTATTCCTCGTGCGCATTGAGTGCGTCGGAGAGCCGTTCCGCACCGTGTCGCCAGAAGCCCATGATCCGGCAATCCTCGGCATAGGCCGCGAACTCGACTTCCACGAGGTTCGGGTCGGCTGCGACGTCCGGTTCCATTTCAGCCGGCACATGTGGTGCTGCCGATGCGAGCAGACCCAGTCGATGTCGAAGTCCGATCAACGGATCAGTCCTGCTTGCATCGTCAGCCCGACGCAGCTCGTCGCCGATCAACGTCGCGCAGCGTGAGCGGGATCTCGACTGGCGGACTAATGAGGAGCGCTGGATCCGGCTTCGGGGCCGTGTCGGCAAAGAGCCCGCAGAACAGCTGAACCAAGTCGGGATCGAACTGCCCGGTCGCATGCTCACGTAGTTCCGCCACCGCGGCAGTGTGGCCGATCGCGGCACGGTACGGTCGGTCACTGACCATCGCGTCGTACGCATCAGCGATCGCGATGATTCGCGCACCGATCGGGATGTCGGTACCCCGGAGCCCGTGAGGGTAGCCGTGACCAGAGAATTTCTCGTGGTGGTGGAGGATGAGCTTTCCGGCATCCTTGACGGTGGCCACCTGGTCGATGATGACCTGGCCGATGCGCGGGTGCTGGAACACGGACTGCCATTCTTCGGGCGACAGGGGACCGGGCTTCTCGAGGATCTGCTCCGGTACGGCAACCTTGCCGATATCATGGAGCAGCGAAGCAATCCGGATCCTCTGGACTTCCTGTTCCGGCAGCTTGAGCTCCCTGGCCATCCGCACTCCGATCGCAGCAATCAGCGCCGAAGGCTTGCCGCGGTAATGCGGCAACGGGGAGATGATGGCGGCGAGGGCTGACTCCGCCGCGTTACGGGCGAGGTCACCTACCTCGGCTGCGCGCGCTCGCCCGGCGGCTGAGATCGGAGCACGCGGGATGCGGGCCGAGTCGTCGTCCGATTCGGCGAAGACATAGGTCTGATTGCGCCCGAGTGCCTTGGCCGAATACATCGCGGCGTCCGCGTCCCGCAACAGTTGATCCACGCGCAAGTTCGGCCCCTGCCCACCGGCCACGCCGATTGAAACGGAGACAGAGATGTCGCCCGCATCGCCTGCGCTGAATTGCTGCTTAAGCACCAGGAGGCGGAGCTTCTCGGCGGTGGTGGCTGCCTCGTCGATGGGTGTTTCGGGCAGGACGAGCACAAACTCCTCGCCGCCATAGCGCCCGACGAGATCGACCGTCCGAGAGTTCTCTCGGAGCACGTCGGCCACGCCACGCAGGACAACGTCCCCCATTTCGTGCCCAAAGGTGTCATTGACGGACTTGAAGTGGTCGATATCCAGGAAGGCGATCGATAGCGGCCGATTGTAGCGGGAGACCCGTTCGACTTCCGAGAAGAGATGAGCCAGAAGAGCGGGTCGGCTGGTCACTCGGGTGAGACGGTCCACGGTCGCAGCCTCGGTGGCGGCGAGCATCGCCTCTCCGATGTGCGTCAGTTGCGCGGCGACCGGCGCGAGCGATCCAAAGCGGTGGGCGTCGGGCGCCTCGTCGGCCGAACCCGCGGCTATCGATGCGGCGACGGCCGACAGAGCCGCAATTCGAGCGCGCATCGCGACCGTTCCCGCTACGAGTCCAAGCAGGCAGCCGAGCGCCGCCGCCACCAGCATCGGTGAGAGGCCTGGCCATCCGGCCAGGGCGGCGATGATCGCGCCCACCCCGAAGACGATGGCGGGCAGCAGGGACGCAGCGTCGCGCCATGGACTCATGGCCAGAGACTATTGGACCCGATCGACCGCGAGGGGGGGAAGGATGTACCTGGTCCCATGGTCAATATGGTGCGTCGGAGCCACGCCCGCGCGTTTGACCCGTTGGGCGCCCTGTGCGACACTCCGGCGGCTCTCGCGGGTGCTCGGCCGATCGGCCGTCCATCCCAATGAGCTCGCGCCGGACCGTTGGGTCTCGAGGCCGCCGCGAACCGCACACGATCGACCCGAGGGGGTGAATCCGGATTGGCAGAAGTCCGAGTGGGCGAGAACGAGACGTTCGAGAGCGCCCTGCGCCGCTTCAACAAGAAGATCCAGCAGTCAGGGATCCTCGCTGAAGCTCGCCGTCGCGAGCACTACGAGAAGCCCAGCGTGAAGCG
>JBDTOF010000328.1:0-1867 GCA_039933375.1 Chloroflexota bacterium | reverse complement strand
GGTCCTTCGATGAGGACGCGATCGTGAACGGCGAGGGCCGCGAGGTCGCAGGCACGGGCGCCGAGGATGGCAACCGGCTCCGCCTCAGCCTGGGCCACCACACGGACGGCCGTGCCGCCTTCGGGTGTCGTTTCAACAGTCAGGCTGTCAACGCGACTCGGAAAGGTGACCTGCTTGATCCCATCCCCCGTGACCGGGTACTGGAAGGCACGACGGGAACCGAGCCCATCCGGCAGGCGGGAGAGCACGACACGGCCCGGGGCGCTCTCCAGCGTCCAGCCAGCCGGAAGATCATCGGCTCGCTCGATGTCGGCCATCACGATGGCGCCGTCATCCAGGGTCGGGCCAACCACCCGGCGACCGCCGTTGGCCAGCGAAGCGATGAAATCATCCAGACGTTCGCGCGGCAGGAACAGGCGATCGTCGATCACCACGCGTTGATCTCACTGCCCTGGAACAGATCAAGGAGCTGGACTCGGGTCGCCGCGAGGCGCTTGACCACGGTGTCGAGGATCTGCGGTAGCAACGCGGCGGCCAATTCGCAGTCGTTGGCCAGGAGACTGCGGAGCGTTTTTGCATCGACGATTGCGAGTTCGGTCGCCTCCAGGGTCGTCGCGCTGGTGGTCGCTCGGTGGGGGGCCACGATGGCCGACCAACCCACGATGTCGCCCGCCTCGAGCGTCAGGATGGTTACGCCGCCGCGCTCGGGAACCCGCATACGAAGTCCAACCCGCCCGCGAACCACAACGGCAAGAGAGGCGGTCACCTCACCTTCGTTCATGAACGTCACGCCGGGTTCGAACTCCAGGCGCGTGATGACATCAGCCAGCCGATCGCGTGGCCCCGGGGGCATCGAGGCGAAGATCGGGACCTCCGAAAGGGACGCTCGGTCGCCCTGTGCGGTGGCTTCACCGCCCGCTCGTTTGACGTTGCGCATCCGTCTGTCCTCCGACCTGAAGGTAGACACCGGAACGCGGCCGTTACACCGCCATCAGTCCCGAACGCGGGCGCGGTACGGCACTGCGCTGGCCGGGATTGGCGCTGACGAGTCCCGACCAACTCGGGACCTTCGGCCCTATCAGGAGGTTCATCGGCGGCTCAAAAATGCGAGTGCGGTGGATATCGGAGGGGACGCCCGGTATCCACCCTTTCGATTCCCGGGAAACGCCCGACGGGTCAGGTTTCGCGTCGCCAGCTAGAGCACGTACAGGCGCCGGGCCTCGATGCGCAACTCCTCGCGGAAGGCTGGGTCGGCGATCGAGATCAGGGCCTCGGCCCGCTCGCGGAGCGAACGACCCCAGAGCTCGGCGACGCCCCATTCCGTGACGATCGTTCGCGCGTGTGCCCGCGTCGTGACAACGCCGGCACCTTCCTTCAGGGTCGCCACGATGCGGGACATCGATCCGCCGCTGGCGGTCGATGGGAGGGCGATGATCGCCCGCCCCTGGGAGGCCAGGGTTGCCCCCCTGACGAAGTCCATCTGCCCACCCACGCCGGAGTACATCCGGTGACCGATGCTATCGGCCACGACCTGACCCGTGAGATCGACCTCGATCGCCGAGTTGATGGCGGTCATCCGGCTGAACGTTCGAATGATGGACGTGTCGTTGGTGAAGTCGACCGGCCGCATCTCGACCATCGGATTGTCGTTCACGAAGTCGTAGACCCGCTTCGAGCCCATCAGAAACGCCGCGACGATCTTGCCCCGATTTCGTTCCTTGCGGCTGCCGGTGATGACACCACGCTCAACGAGATCGACGACGACATCGGTGAACATCTCCGTGTGAACGCCCAGATCCCGCTTGTCAGCGAGAGCGGCGCCGACGGCTGACGGGATGGCGCCGATTCCCATCTGGATCGTCGCGCC
>JBDTOF010000327.1:0-3890 GCA_039933375.1 Chloroflexota bacterium | reverse complement strand
GGGCAAGCCTCTGGTCGAGGACCGTGTGCTGCTGTTGGAGGATCTGGATCGCCGCGACGGCCGGCGTTCGATCCGCGATGAGGGCAGCTTCGGAGATCGACTGCAGCAGGGTGACCCCGCCCAGCGTCATGGCGTAGGCACCCGTGGATAGCCCGAGCAGGATGCCGATGTGGGGAGGAGTCCGGACGGACCGGAGTCGATCAATCATCGTCGTGCTCGCGCGTCGGAGTTGGCGTGGCGGCGGGGGAGCTCGAGGAATTGCCAGAGCTCGCCGCAGTGGCGGCTTTGGCCGCTTTGGCGGCCTTGGCCAGGGCAGCCTCCACGGTCTTGAGCTTGGCCTGGGCCGCCTCGAGATCCGCACGCAGCGCCGCGGCCGATGTGGCGTCGGTTTCGACCTGGCCCTGGGCAGCGGTCAGCGCTGCACCGAGTTCCGATGTGGCTGTCTGGAGCGTGGCAAGTTGCTCCTCGAGCGCCGCCGAGCGTTCTTGCTCGCCCGCGAGCGCAGCCTGGATGGAGGTGATCGAAGCTGGAGCGATCTGGAGGGGCGCGGCGGCGGCGGTCCATTCGCCGGCGGCCTGGATGGCCGAAGCTCCGACTGCCAGGGACGCGATCACACCGATGACGACAAGGCTTCGGCGAGCAAACAGTTGAACGGTCATTGGGGTACCTCCGGAAGTGCGGCCGAGAAGGTTGGCCGGCCCGAGCGAGCCGCCCAGTAGCGATAGGCCGTCGCGAGGACGACCAGGACGAACGAAGCACCGTACGCGCCAGCAAGCGGAACCGAGTCGGTACCGGCCAGGACGCCATGAGTCCAGGCGAGAGCGAGGACCCCCGTGCTCAGTCGGTGAACATGAAGCCAGAAGCCGCGTGGGAGCAGCTTTGTGTAGCGCGCCGTCACTCCGGTCACAAGGAGGGCATAGAGGGCGAGAACCCCGAGGGCCACCGGTACCGTTCGGTAGGACGAAAGGCCAGGCACCAGGGCCCCGCCGATCCCGACCCCGGCGTACGGATCCGCGACCAGGGTGAGGATGTGCATCGCGAGGAATGCCAGGACGAAGATCCAGATGTTTCCATGCCACGGATAAAGCAGGCGCGAGAGCTTCCAGGTCGTCTTGTTGGTGGGATGACTGAGGATGAGTCCCAGGACGACCTGGACCGTCAGCAACCCGAGCGTCACGAACCCGGCGGCGCGAGCGGCCAGCCAGATGCGCAGCTCCGCCTGGTGAGCCGAGGTCGCCGGTACGACCTGGTCGGTCGCGTAGACGGCGACGAGTCCGGCGAGAGCCACCAGCACGGCAAACGTGCGGCCAGAAATGCGGCTCGCGGGCCCTGTCGGGCGCGGCGTCGCTCTGGCTAGCGCGACGGGTCCCGTGACGGCCGCCCCGACCGCCGGTATGGTGCTCATGCCTGACGCTCCCCCGAGCCGTGCTGGTGTCGTTGCTTCGTCTGATGCAAAGGATGGCCGCCAGGTTTCAGGACGCGCCTGCGACCTTCGTTCGGCGGCGGTGGCTCGATGGTCCCGCACGGGTGGGCCGTTCGGCCCTTCGTCCGCGATCCGCCGATCGGCAATGCTGAGCACCGCCGGCATTCGGCCGGTCATGCCACATCCCAGCGAGGTTCTTCCAGCGTGAGAGATCGTCCACAACCGAAGTTGAACCGCCGCGACCGCCGTGATGCCGAGCGACGCGAGCGTCCCGCGCGCCCTCGGCCAACCGCGGCCCGAGCGACATCCGGACGCCCGGCCTGGCGATCGCCGATGGTCCTGATCACGGTCGCGGCGGTCGTTATTGGCGGTGCCGTGATCCTGCTCAACCGGCCGTCGACCCCGTCGACCGCGGGCGGCGACCTCATCAGCCCACCGGTCATGTACTCGGCCGACATCGTCAGTGGCGAATCACTTGGCCGCTCCGACGCACCGGTCGTCCTGTCCGTGTGGTCCGATTTCCAGTGCCCGGTGTGCGGCCGGTTCGTCCGTGACCAGTACGCCACACTCAAGACGACCTTCATCGACACGGGTGTCCTGCGGATTGAATCGCACGACATCGCGATCCTCGGGGCTGGCGACCCGAACGAATCCCTCGAGTCGGCCGTCGGGGCACGCTGTGCCGGCGAACAGAACCGCTACTGGCAGTACCACGATCTCGTCTTCTGGAACCAGGGACGCGAGAATCGCGGCGATTACGGATCGGAATTCCTCGCCTCGGTGGCGAACCGGGCCGGAGTCGATCGCGCGGCCTGGGATTCCTGCGTTGCCGCGGATACCGTGCGGGCGGCGATCAAGTCCGAAACCGCTGCCGCAGCGGGCCAGGGCATCAATTCGACGCCGACGCTCTCCCTCAATGGCAGCACACCGACCGCCGGACTGCCCGATCGGACTACGCTGATGGCGCAGATCCAGGCGCTCGCAGGGACCGCCTCACCAGGCGCATCGACCACCCCCTGATCGAATGCTGAGGCGCACGCCCGTCCGACCATTGTTCGGGGTCCATCCGGGGCTCATCCTCGCCGTCCTCGACGTGGTGGGCCTCCTCATTGCGTCCTATCTCGCGATCGTGGAGGTCGGCGGAGGGGTCCCTGTCTGCGGGCCGCTCAAGGGCTGCGAAACGGTCGCCCAGAGCGAGTACAGCCGGATCGGCGGCGTACCCGTGGCCGTCTATGGCGTCGGACTGTCGCTGGTGCTCCTTACCCTCGCCCTGGCCTGGGTCCGCACGGACCTGCGGATCCTGCTGCTGACGCACTACGGCCTGTCGCTGGCCGGCGTGCTGTTCGAGGTGTATTTCATCTACCTGCAGATCGTGGTCATCGGCGCGGTCTGCGTCTGGTGCACCAGTTACGGCCTGAGCCTGATCCTGCGCTTCGTGATTGCCCTGGCGGTCTGGTTACGACAACCTCGCACCGAGGGTGACGCTCCCTAGCCTGCCGGCCCGGATCGCCTGGACCAGCATCACGAGCGTTGCCACGGCGCTTGTCACGGCGAGCTTGAGGCCGATCCCTACGAGGAGCGACCCGGCGTCCTGGCTCGCCATTCCGGATCCGACCGTGACCAGCAGCGCGCCCAGGTTCAGGCCGACCAGCCGCACTCGTGCGCCGATACCGAGCAACCTGCGCTGGCGGGCATGCGCCGTGATGTCCCCCGGCCCGATTGCCGGAACGAGGTGCGACATGGCGCCGATCAGGATCTGGGCAATGGCCCCGATCACCAGTGGCCCGCTGATGAGCTGAAGGGACCACGCTTCAGGCGTGGCGCCCATCACGACGACCCGTGTTGCCGCGATGCCGAAGCCAAGCGCCAGCCACGCCTGGCCGGCCAGGAGGGCAGTCGAGGTGAACCGGTGCCACGCGAAATCGGTGGTCCAGCGGCCGCGTGCGCGATCGAAGTGCACGGTCCCTGCGTGGGTCAGGATCCCGGCCGCGCCGAGGAGAACCGCAAGAGCGCCCAGGCGCGCGATGGGATCCAGCCCGAGGACATACCCCAGCGCGATCAGCGGCGGTCCGAGGGCGACGCCGACCACGGCGAGACGAGACGACGCGCGTGGCCTGAGGCGGGTACCAACGACGGTGGGCGCTAGGTGCGCCACGGTCGCGACGATCACGAGCCCGGCGAATCCGATCAGGTTCAGCCAGGCGTGGGCGGGCTTGAGATGGCCCCACGCTGTTTCGACGGCAAGGTTGCCCCCGAGGTGGAGCACCACGATCGTCACGCCGGCCGCCACGTTGAGCAGGGCCACGCCATAGGCACGCTCAAGCAGGCCGCGGCGCTGGCCGAACGCCCCGCGAAGCGGCACGAAGATCGCTGCTGCAACGAATCCGACGCCAATGACGAACAAGAACGCAGCCGACGCCGGGAGCATCCCACCCCCGATGTCGAGGCTCAGGGATGCGGTCGCCGT
>JBDTOF010000326.1:0-1546 GCA_039933375.1 Chloroflexota bacterium | reverse complement strand
GAGGAGTTCCCGAGCCGCGCGCCCACCTCGGACGATCCGGCAAGCGTGGTCGGGGAGCTGCTGCTCACCCGGCTGGCCAATGAGAACCCCGCAGCAACGCCGCTCCGCGAGCTGTTCGATGACCGTCCGCTCGCGGCCGAGGTTCCCTACCGTCGGGCGCTCGAGGAGCTCGAAACATTCTTCCAGGGAGCCGGGGAGGGCGATGACGCGACATTCGCCGGTGGGAGCATGGGCGAGAGTCTGCTGGAGGTCCTGCGTGCACCAGCGAGGCACGCTCCGACGTCGCTGGCCGGCCAGCTCCGCTATGTCCGCGATCACTGGACGGCTTTGCTGGGCGGCGACCTGGGAGGGTTGCTCGACCGCCTCGAGGTCACGATCGGTGTCCTGGCCGAGGAGGAGGTCGGCCTCCATCGCCGCTTCGGAGGCGGTCCGGGGCCCGAGGCCGGCGTGCACCACGAGGGGCCGGAATTCGCCGGCCAGGAGACTGAGGTCGAGCGATTCAGCAGTGACTCGGCATGGATGCCTCGCCTCGTCCTCATGGCCAAGGCGACCTATGTCTGGCTCGATCAGCTGTCGAAGCGCCACCAGCGGGACATCAGAACGCTGGACGCCATCCCGGACGCGGAGCTGGACAAACTGCGCGACTGGGGCATCACCGGCCTGTGGCTGATCGGTCTGTGGCAGCGATCCGTCGCCTCGGAGACGATCAAGCGACGTCGCGGCAATCCAGACGCCGTGGCGTCTGCCTATTCACTCGACGACTACCGGATCGCGGACGACCTCGGCGGAGAGGTCGCCTACGCGAACCTCCGCGACCGTGCCTGGGCCCGGGGCATCCGCCTGGCCAGCGACATGGTGCCCAACCACATGGGCATCGACTCCCGCTGGGTGGTGGAGCATCCCGAGTGGTTCCTGTCCGTGGCGGAGCCTCCGTATCCGGCCTACAGCTTCAACGGGCCCGACCTCTCCCCGGACGATCGCGTCTCCGTCGTCCTGGAGGACCATTACTGGGATGCGACCGATGCGGCAGTGGTCTTCAAGCACCACGATCACGCGTCCGGGATCAGCCGCTACATCTACCACGGCAATGACGGCACGAGCTTCCCCTGGAACGACACGGCCCAGCTCGACTTCATCAAGGCCGAAGTCCGGGAACAGGTCATCCAGACGATCCTCGCTGTCGCCCGCCGATTCCCGATCATTCGATTCGACGCGGCGATGGTGCTTGCACGCAAGCACGTGGAGCGGCTCTGGTGGCCGCTGCCCGGTGCCGGAGACGGTATCCCCTCCCGGGCCGAGCATGCGATGCGAAAGGCCGCCTTCGAGCGCCTCATGCCGACCGAGTTCTGGCGGGACGTCGTCGATCGCGTGACGATCGAGGTCCCGGATACGCTCCTTCTGGCAGAGGCGTTCTGGCTGATGGAGGGCTATTTCGTCCGAACGCTCGGGATGCATCGCGTCTACAACAGCGCGTTCATGCACATGCTCCGCGACGAGGACAACGCCGGCTATCGCAAGGTCATCCGCGAGACCCTCGAGTTCGACC
>JBDTOF010000325.1:0-14830 GCA_039933375.1 Chloroflexota bacterium | reverse complement strand
ATGCATGTCAAGCATGTGCTCTAACCAACTGAGCTAACCGCCCGCGGCCGAGAAGGTTAGCACAGGATCCGGGCCAATCTCGAGGGTGCGAGGGCAGCGCCCGAACGCGAGCCGATCTACTACGGCGGGCGGCCGTAATCATCCTGACAGACAGTGGACCGCTTCCGGCTCCATCATGACCTTGTGAAGGACCCGGCCTCCTACGAACTGATCGATGTCGGGCGCGGCCGGCGGCTCGAGGCGTTCGGCTCGCTCGTCGTGGATCGACCGGCGCCCGGTGCGATCGGACCGCCTCGCGATCCTGCTCGGTGGGCTTCGGCGTTGACGTACCGCGCGGGCCGTGGCTGGGCGACTTCCGAGGGTGAACGCCCCCCAGAGAACGAGGTGGATGTCCAGCTGGCCGAAGTCACCATGCGCGCCCACCTCGGAGGTGGCGGACAAGTCGGGATCTTTCCCGAGCATGCTGTCAACGCTGCGTGGCTGCGCTCGTCGATCACATCCCGCAGCACGGATAGCGCACCAGTGGAGGTGTTGAACCTGTTCGCCCACACGGGTCTCCTCACGCTCGTCGCTGCCGGGGCCGGTGCTTCAGTGGTCCACGTGGACTCGTCCCGCCCGGCGGTTGCCGCTGCCCGACAAAACGCCGCCTTGTCTCATCTCGACGATCGGCCAGTGCGCTGGATCGTCGACGATGCGGCCAGATTCGTGCGTCGCGAGCATCGCCGCGGAAAAAGGTACGCGGGGTTCATCCTGGACCCGCCGACCTACGGACACGGAGGCCGGGATCACGGGGCGCATGGATGGCAGTTCGAGACCGGGATCGAGCCACTGATCGAGGCCTGCCAGGCGATCACCGCACCTGACGCGTTCTGGATCCTGAGTACCCACACCCCCGGCTGGGATGGGCTCCGGCTGGCGGGCTTGCTCGGCGATGGCGCCGGGTCGGACGGCCAGGGAATCCACGCTCGCCCACTCGAGCTGCGAGCGGGATCGGGTGCGGTCCTTCGGCTGGGTGCGGCCGCGCTGTTCGACCCACTCCGTCCGCACTCCCGATGATGTGATCGTGGAGCGCATCGATAGCCCGGGTAATCCCCGCCTCCGGGCGGCCGTCGCGCTGCGCGACCGCGCGGCGAGGCTCGAGACGGGTCTGACCATCGTCGACGGAGCCCGCGAGTCGCTCCGGGCGCTTGAAAGTGGCGTCACGGTCGCGAGTGCCTTCGTGTGCCGAGACCTCGTTCAGGCTGATGACGGGCTGCGCGTGCTGGACCTGCTCGGCGACCGGCCCGAGGTGATCGAAGTGAGCCAGCGCGCCCACGACCGCGTCGCATATGGAAATCGTGGGGACGGCATCGTCCTCGTCGTCAGACCCGTCGTGCGCGCCCTCGACGAGTTGGACCCGGGCCCAGCGCCCCTGATCCTGGTGACCGAGGATGTCGAGAAACCCGGGAACCTGGGAGCCATTCTTCGAACCGCCGATGCCGCGGGATGCAGCGCGGTCATTGCGATCGGGGGCACGGATCTCTTCAATCCGAATGTCATCCGGGCCAGCGTTGGAACGGTCTTCACGGTTCCGGTGACTTCTGCGACGGCCGATCAAGCCCTCCGCTGGCTGCGAGCCCACGCCATCCGCCGGCTTGCCGCCCGGGTGGAAGGCTCGGTCCCCTATGCCAGCGCGGACATGACCGGCGGGGTTGCCCTCATTCTGGGAAGCGAGGCATCTGGCCTTTCGTCGGCCTGGGAACAGCACGATGTCCAGGGTGTGGCAATCCGCATGGACGGCGTCGCCGACAGCCTCAACGTTGCGGCCACCGCGGCGATCCTCGCCTTTGAGGCACGCCGACAGCGAGATCAGTTGAAGACCACCCCGCAGCCACGAACCAGGGAGCCGCTCGATGCCTGATACGTCCGTTGACTTCGCGATTATCGGAGCCGGCCCGGCCGGCGAAGCTGCCGCCTACGCTGCTCGGCAGCGCGGTGCATCCGTCGCCATCATCGACCAGCGCTGGTTCGGCGGGAGTTGTCCGAACATCGGATGCGTTCCGTCCAAGGCGCTCCTGAACTCCGCCGCGCTGCACCACGCAAACGCCGCGCGGTATGACTGGGCCCGCGCCTCTGCCCGGCGTGACTACATGATCAACAGGCCCGCTGAAGCAGCCGAACCCGATGACTCGTCTCACGCGCGTGCACTCACCGAGGCCGGTGCCACAGTGTGGCGGGGCGTTGGGCGGATCGCTGAGCGCGGGATCGTCGAGGTGGCCCACGATGGGCGGAGCCACCTGATCAAGGCGACCAACGTCGTGATCGCGACAGGGTCGAGTTCGCGACACCCCGCCATCCCCGGACTGGATGATGTCCGGCCCTGGACCAACGAGGAGGCCACGCTCGCCCGCGAGCTGCCAGCCTCGCTCCTGGTGCTTGGCGGTGGGCCGACGGGCTGCGAGCTGGCACAGGTCTACGCTCGCTTCGGCGTTCCAGTCACGATCGTCCAATCGGGACCCCGGCTGGCCCCGACGGACCACCCGCGGAACTCGGAGGTGATCCTGGCAGCCCTCCTTCGCGATGGCGTCGATGTCCGCCTGAACGTCCGCGCAACGGCCGCCCACGCGGGCACCGGCCAGGATGGCGCCCACGTGATCGACCTGGGCGACGGCTCTACGGCGTCGGGGCACGTCGTCCTGCTGGCCGTGGGGCGCGATGTGGCGCTGGGCGATATCGGGCTCGAGGCGTATGGCGTCGACGCGAGCGGGCGCACGCCCCTCGTGCGCGATGGTCGTCTCCGGCTGGCGGAAGGGCTGTGGATCATCGGCGATCCCGCCGGCCCAGAGCTGCATACTCATCAGGCGCATTACCAGGGTGAGATGGCCGTGCGCATGGCCCTCGGGGATTCCGTTCGACCCGACTACCGCGCCCTCCCGCGCGCAACGTACATGGATCCAGAGGCAGCCTCAGTCGGGTTGACGCTGGACCAGGCCCAGGAAGCGGGCCTCGATGCCGTCGAGTTCACGGCTGATTTCGCGCGTACGGCCAAGGGCTACTCCGTCGAGGCGGAGCTCGGCCACGTGACGATCATCGTGGATCGAGCGAGCCGGGAGCTGGTGGGCGCGGCCATAGCGAGCCCGGATGCGTCCGCCGCCATCCACGAATGCGTCCTGGCGATCCGGGCACACGTGAACCTCGATGTCCTGGCCGACACGATCCACGCGTTTCCATCGACCTCGCGCATTCTCAACGGGTTGTTCGCCGAGGCGCTTGCAGCCATCCCGGCTCACAAGGCCTAGAGGTCGACGACGACCTCTCCGCCAACCATCACGAGTCTGGGCCGCACCGTGGCAAAGGCTGCCCGCGCCGCCTCGGCTTCGCGGGGAGCTGGGGGGAGGACGATCAGGTCGGCCCGACACCCAGGCATCAGGCGTCCGCGATCGAGCTCGCGGGTGGTCAGGGCGGGACCGAGCACAGCGGCTCTGAGCGCGGTCGCGAGGTCAAGGGCCTCGTCAGGCCCGAAGGCGCCAACATCCGAGCCCCAGGACGGGTCCCGGCGCAGGACCGAGAGGGCGATCCCCGGCCAGGGGTCGATCGGCTCGACAGGGGCATCCGTGCCGAAGGCGATGACGGCGCCGGCTTCCGCGAGCGAGCGCCACGCGTAGCCGGAGGACTCGGCCCGCGCGCCCCATTCCCGTCGAGCCGTTTCGGCATCTTCGCGCAGGTGAACCGGCTGGATGGACGCGCCGATGCCCAGCTCCGGAAATCGGCGACGGTCAGACGGGTGGACAAGCTGAAGGTGCTCCACGCGGGGCATCAGCGGGGTGGTCGATACGGTCGGGGCGAGGGCATCGAGGGCGGCCCGCACCGCGGCGTCACCAATCGCGTGGACCTGGGTTGCGATGCCTGCCGAAGCAGCGCGCTCCGCGAGCAGCGCGAGTTGCTCGGCATCCGCTCGAAGGAGACCGAAATCGGTCGTGCCTTCCCGAGGCTCGAGAAGGGCAGCGGTCCCGGAACCGAGCGTCCCGTCCGCAAAGGCTTTCATCCATCCGACGCGCGCCATTCCTTCCGGATCCTTACCAAGCGAGACTCCGCTCCTGAGGCCTCGCTCGATCGCGGCCTCGAGATGTTCGGGCGCGAGGCTGGCATGGACGCGGATAGGCAGTTCCCCGGATTCGGCCAGATGGGCGTAAACGTCGAGCGATCGCAGTCCCGAATCGACCGACACGCCCCCCGGGTCGTGGACGCCCACGACGCCGAGCGCGAGCAACGCACGCCCGAGGGTTCCGATGGCGCGGTGCATCGTCGGCTCATCAGCTGGTGGAACGTGGGTCATGACCAGCGAGCAGGCATGCTCGAGGACGACACCATCAGGCTCGCCTGCCTCGGTTTTCCGGATGATTCCGCCGCGTGGTTCGCTCGTGCGCGCGTCGATCCCGGCGATCTGCAGCGCCGCCGACGAAGCCCAAAGCGCATGGTGATCGAATGACCAGAGTGCCACGGGACGGCCGGGCGCCGCCCGATCCAGATCGGCAGCGGTCGGCCAGCTGCCCCAGCGGCGCTGGTCCCAGCCACCCCCCTGGATCCACGTCCCACGCGGCAGAGTCCGATCTGCCTCGGCGACCTGGGCGAGACCACTGGTCAGGTTGGGAGCCTCCGTCAGATCCAGCTGCTCAAGCGCCAACGCCGCGCCAAGGTAGTGAAGATGTGCATCAGTGATCCCCGGGAGCACGATCTCGCCGGGGGCAAGATCGATTCGAAGGGTGTGCGGATCCGCGCGTGTCTCGAGCTCGACGGCACTGCCGGCGAAAGCAACTCGCCCTCCCCGGATTCCGATCGCCTCCACCCAGCCAAACCCGCTCTCCCCGGCAAACGTGGCGATTCGGCCGGTCACGAGCGCGTCGAGTGGCATCAGGAGGTCCCCGGAGTGCCAGCGAGGAGTGCGGCGAGCGCAGGTCCGTCGAATCCGGCGCCGATCCCGAGGGCCAGGGCAATCCGCGCCTTTGGGCCCGACAAGTGTCCCGCAAGCATGGCCCCAGCCTTGACCCAGGTCGCTCCCCCACCCGGGAACGCGTACGCGCTGCCCGCCTCACCGGCCGCGCAGCGGGTTACCAGGACCACCGGCACGCCACGATCGATGAGTACCCGCGTGGCGGCGAGCAGGCCAGCCGACGTGTTGCCCGAGCCGGTGCCCTCGACGACAAGACCTGAGACGCCAGCCCCGTCAAGTGCTTCGACGATCGATCCATCCATGGCCACGTGCGCGGTGATCAGACGGACGTTTGGCGCAGCCGTCGCGGTGGCGACCCGCCGCCTCGGACCTCGCCGGCGCAGGACCTCGATCCCCGTCTCGCTGATCGAGGCCAGCGGCCCATCATTGAGGCTCTGGAACGTATCCAGCGCTGTCGCGTGCGTCTTCGTGACGTCATCTGCGGCATGGACCGTCGCATCCAGGCACGTCACGACGCCCTCGCCGCGAAACTGCGGATCCAGCGCGACTATCACCGAGTGGCGCAGGTTTGCCGGACCGTCGTATCCGGAATCGGATGCCGAGCGCATCGCGCCGGTTACGACCACCGGCACCCTTGCGTCGAGGATCAGGTCCCAGAAGAACGCCGTCTCCTCCAGCACATCCGTTCCCTGGACGACCACGATTCCATCGGTCGCCGGATCCGCCGCGGCTGACGTGATCGCACGAGCGACCTCGAACAGCTGATCGAACGAGAAGTGACTGGCCGGGGTCCGGCCCAGGTCAACCGCAACGACGTCTGCCAGCTCCGACAATCCCGGCGTCTGGTGCAGGATCGCCTCGCCGTCGAGCACCGGCACGTTCCCGCCAAGCGCGGGGTCATGTCGCATGCTGATCGTCCCACCGGTGAAGATGGCGACCACCCGGCTCATCCGGAAGTCCCCGCGCGCGCCGTCTTGTCGAACCGTGGGCGGCCGCGCCGGACGGCGATTCGCACGAGGGCCCCAGGAACCGCCACCAGCCAGACGGCGCTGAACATCGCCACCCGAACGGAACGCAGCGTTCGTTCCCGGATCGGCATCGTGCCCGGCTGATCGGGCCGATCCCAGCGAAGGGCATCGAACGCCAGTACCCCACCGGCCAGCAGGTAGATGGCGATCAGGGCCGGTGCCGGCCCGGGACGAAGGTTGACAACGGCACCCAGCAAGGCCCCGAGGATGATCGGCGGCGCCATGAGCTGCACGCCGTAGACGGCGAAGTCCCATCGAGCCCGCCTGCTGAGCCGGGCGCTCCGCACGGTTGCCGGGCCAAACTCAAGAAATCGACGGATGGCTCCCTCGCTCCAACGGAGCCGTTGACGCCACAGCCCGCGCCACGTCGGAACCGCCTCCTCCCCGACCACGAGATCGAGCGCCCAGGCCACGGTGATGCCTTCGTGTGCGGCGAGTCGCGTGGAGAGGTCCAGGTCCTCGGTCAGTGTGCCGGGACGGAAGCCGCCGACGGCCGTCAACAGATCTCGGCGGATCACCATCCCGTTGCCCCGGAATTCGGAACAGCCGCCGGCTGCCCACCGACCGCGCTGCAGTTCGCCGTCCTGCGTCTCCTCGTCCTCCTGGATCGTGGCGAGGATGGATGCATCCGCGTGCAGGACCCGGCGCCTTGCCGTCAGGGCGGGAACGCCACGCGAGACATACCCCGCGGCCCGCCGGAGAAAGTCCGGATCCAGCCGGGCATCCGCATCGAGTACGACGATCACGTCCCCGGCAGCCGAACCCGGCGAGGCCGCCGAGAGGGCCGCGCCCTTGCCGTCGATCAGGCCACGGCCTTCCCGACGCACGACCGCAACCGAGTCGGCGAGGCCGTGGGCCAGGGCCGCGGAACGTACGGCATCCGCAGTGCCATCCTGCGAGCGGTCGTCCACGACGATGATGTCGAACCGCGGGCGGCCGTCGGATCCTCGGTGGGTCTGCGCAGCCAGATCCTCAATCAGCCGCGGCAGCACGCTCACCTCGTCACGCGCGGCAACCAGGACCGTGATCGTCGGCAGTTCAGGCCGGCTCTCCCGGTCAACTGGCTCTGGCGCCACGGGCGGACGCCGACTGCCCCACATGATCGGCGCGAGACCTGCGAACACGAGCACGGCAAAGCCGATCGCGAGCCAGGACTCCAGCCCGCTGCCGGCGGCCAGGAGTCCAGTGATCAGCCCGCCTCCGAGGATCAGGCTTGCAGCGATCCGCCAAATGGCCGGCGTACCCGTCTGTGCAGCCTGGCCCGGATCACGCCCCGGCATCGGACGCCGCGTCGTCGTCAGCCCTTGCCTCGTCACTGCGCCGCGCCACGCCGATCGGATCCATCGCGGTGCTCCGCGCGATGGTGTCGGCGGTCGCCAGCTCTTCAACCTGATCCAGGGGGCCGCGTCGCACGATGGAGACAACTCCGGACAGCACGATGAGGGACGCGACAACCAGCAGCACGGTCGTGGTTCCAAGGAGGTCCGAGATCGGCCCGACGATGATGATCGGCAGGAAGCTGCCAACCGAGACCAGCATGTTCAGGACTCCGAACACCCGGCCCCTTGCCTCCTCGGGAATGTCCTCCTGGAGCTGCGTCTGGCTCGAAATCGCGACGATGCCGTAGGCGATGCCGGCAAGGAATGCCATCACGATCACGACTGCGACGAGCGTCGTGAGGGACCCCAGGTCAGGGGTCGGCCCAAATTGGCCGACGAGGGCTCGGCTGACGGGCCCGGCGGCCGTCAGCGCTGCGAGCATGAGGCCGAGTGCAATCAGGCCCCCTTCAATCGCCCGACGACGATGCACGAACCTCCCGTAGGCGTTGAGCAGGAGCACTCCCATCACGATCCCCGTTCCAAGTGGGAGGACGACGAGGATGAGGTCCTGCGCCTTGAGACCCAGGGTCGCCTGGGCGAAGGACGGCCCGAGGACACCGATCACCCCGACCAGCGAGGCTGCGATTGCAAGGTAGCCCAGCGACCAGCTGATCGCCCGGTTCGAACGGATGTATGCGGCTCCTTCGGTCAACTGGGCAAAGGTGCTGTGCACGGCATCGCCGGCGTCATGGAGCGGATCGGAATGGACCTCCGGGACCGGCCCAGGCTTGTTGGATGGCAGCGTGGCGCACAGGATTGCCGAGATGACGTACAGGACGGCCACGGCCAGCAGGACCGGCTCCGGTCCGCCGGCGATCTTGACGATCAGTGGGCCCAGGAGCGCATAGCCAAGGGCAAAGGCCCCGTTGAGCGTCAACGTGAACAGACCGTTGGCGCTGACGAGCTGATGCTTCGGCACGAGGTTCGGGATCATCGCGGCCTCGGCCGGCGCGAAGAACACCGTCAGGGACGAGACGACGATGTTCAGGAGCAGGATCAGGGTGACATTCCCGCCGACGGCCCAGATTGCGACCATGACGGCTGCTCGCAGCACGTTCGTCATGATCAGGACCATGCGCCGATCCATCCGGTCCACGTAGACCCCGGCCAGGGCCGACAGCAGGACCGCTGGAACGAGGAAGGTCAGGAACAGCGCCGACACCGCGGATGAGAGGTTGGTAGCCTCCAGAACCACGACCGTCAGCCCGTACAGCACCATGTTGGAGCCGACCTGGGTGGCAAGCTGTGAGAGCCAGAGCAGCAGAAACGGTCGGTTCTTCAGGACGGCGGCCGTCCCGGTGGCCTCTCCTGGCGCTTCGGCCTCTGAGGTCACGCCGACTGGGTCGAGTCGGGGCGCAGTGCGGCTGTCAGCGCGGGATCTCCGCGGAGCACGAACTCGACGAGGCGAGATTCGAGTGTCCGTCGCTCAAGCATGACGTGGCGTCCGCAGCCGGTACAGCGGAGTCCGATGTCGGCACCCAGGCGGTCGATGAGCCAGTTCGTCGCACCACAGGCGTGGGCTCGCCGCAGGCGCACGACGTCGCCGAGGAGCAGGCTGGTCACCGGTCGGTATCCCATCGCCGGAGCGTATCAGAGGGTCGGCCGACCGTGGATCGGCGACAGATCGCGCGTGGTCGCCGGGATCTCGATGACGTCGAGGGGCGTCACGGAGAAGGCGAGTCCCGGATACACGGCGGCGAGCTGGGCGATGATCCCACCAGCCCGGGTGAGGGATCCGGTCAGGATTTCGGGGCTGCCGATCGCGCGGATCTCGAAAGACGTACCAAGGGCCTGGTTCTCGACCGACAGCTCGCCGATCCGCCCGGCGACGACCACTCCCGGCACCAGCCGGACCCCTTCGATCGCAACCGCCTCAGAGCCGGCGTTGTGGAGTTCGTTGAGGAAGTCCTCGACGCCCTGCCCGTCGATATCTCCACTGAGACGCACCGCGATGCCCGGGCCGGTAACGACCCGGGTGCCCGACCAGGCCTGGATTCGGGTCAGATCGGCGCTCAGTTGTCCGGATGCACTCTGGCCCCGTGAGCGGGCTTCCGTCAGGCTGGACAGCTGCCGCTCGAGCCCGGCGACCTCGCCGCGGAGTTCCTCATTCTGGGTGTTGAGATTCGCGATCAAGAGGGTCAGATCCTGGGCGGACTGGGCGGCCAATCCCCCACTCACCACCTGCCCGTGCAGCTGCGCCACCACGAGTACACCAAGGATCAGCGAGACCGACGCCACGGCGACACGCTGACGCGACGTTGTCAGCACTCAGGGCACCGCCGGCTCGGTGGCGCGCATGAAGCGCACCGTCACGCTGCCCGCGTAGGCCGGAATGGTGACGTCGTCGAGCTCGGCGAAGGACAGGCGCAACCCCGAAGGGCCCACCCGATCCTGCACGAACTCGATGAAGGAGGCCGCCGAGGTGAGGGCGCCGTAGAGATCCCTGGATCCGATGGCCCGGATCTCATACGGCGGAGCGAGATAGGCGCTGTTGACCAGGATCGAGTTCCCGATGTCGAGGATCGCAGTTGGGGCGGCCACGCGTTCATTGTTGACCGATATCGCTTCGGCACCCGCGATCCAGAGCTCCTGGACCAGGATGCGAACGTCGCGGGCGGTCACGAGCCCGTCCGCGACGGGTGCGCCTGCGCCGACATCGGCGTCCTCGAGTCGAAAGACCAGCCCCGATCCGCTGAGCTGCACCAGGCCCGCTCCGATGCGCGCCTTTTCGAGCTCGGCGTTCATCTCCTTCTCCTGGGCGGCCGACGCCGGCAGCTGGCCCTCCAGAGCCCCGAACTGGGTCCGGATATCGAGGATCTGAGCCTTGAGCGCGTCCTGTTGTTTCTGGAGCCCGAGGACCGTATCGACGAGCGGCGCCCGCTCCTGTGTCGTGTAGCGGATTCGAGGCCCCTCAGAGCTGATCTGGGCGGCGATCAGGAAGCCGAGCACAAGCAGTGCGACCGACAGCGTGACCTGCCAGCTCGGGATCGAGCGAAGACGATCCATCACCGTGCTCACTGGTCTTCCAGGTCCTCATCGCCGCCCTCGCCTGGGGCGAAATCGTCAGCCTCGGCGCCGGGAGGAGATTCTACGGCTGCATCAACTTCGATGGACAGAAGATCGCCATCGAGCCCTCTGCGGCGACGGGCGAGCAGGGACAACCCGGCAATCGCGATGGCGAGCACGAGGGCGACCATCGGCAGGTCGGGTAGGACGGTCGCGTCCCGGCCCGCTGGGAGCCCCGACGGGGTGGGAGCCGCGGGTGTCGGTGCATTCTCCACCGTGCCCGGCCTGGCTGGAGCGCCCGCCCAGTCGGATGGCAGCGGGCCGGCTGGCGCCGCCTGCGGTCCATACGGCTCAGGAACGGCAGCGCCGATCGTCTTCAGCCAGGCGGCCTCGAACCCAGCCACATCGAGGCCCAGCGCTGCGGTGAACCCCTCATCGTCGGAAACACCACCGGCGTACGAACGAACAAGACGGACCATCCCGTCGCGGCCATAGCGATCGACGAGATAGGACACTGCAGAAACGCTCACGGAGTACGCCAGAGAGAATCGCTCATGGGACGTCGGAAACTGATCCTTCAGCGCCTGGAGCGGCAGGATCGAGCCCTCCGCCGCCGCACGCTTGACCGCCGATCGATCGCCCGCACCGTAGCCTTCGGACAGGTACACGGCGATGCCTTCGTTGAGCCAGCGAGGCGGGTAATGGTATGGGTTGGCGACGGCCGTATCGAAGACCAGGTGGGTGAGCTCATGTGGGATGACGCTTCCGACCCAAGGGCTGTCCACGGCCGATGGTTCGATGTTCGCGAACAGCGTCCGGATGTCCGGGTGCGCTTCGCCGCCGACGTTCTCGCGGGCGCTTGGACCGATCACGTCGTAGAACGCCGTTCGGTCGCCATAGACATAGAAGTCGATCGGGTCGCGCTCGGTCACGCCCAGCAGGGTGCTCACAGCGCGAACTGCGTCGTCGGCGATCCTGGCTGCGCGCTTCCCGAACGCGGCTCCGCCGTCGACCCAGTGAACCGTGACGAATTCGCCACGGAGTGTTCGCCACTCGAACCGGGTGTCGTCGTAGTGGACCGTCGCCGGTAGACCCGTGACCGATGAGCCATCCCGGAGCGCGAGCCGGAAACGGGCCGTCACGTCGGTATTCGGCATCAGCGTTCCGGACGGGGTCTCGAAGACATACGAGAGTGGAGCAACGCCGTTGACCGCGCGGGTCTGCACGTCGGCAACGACCGATCTCGTGGACCCCTCGAGATCGAGCACGATTTCGACGCGCACGACATCCGGCGTCAGGGTTGCCGTTCCGCCGAAGGAAATCGATTTGAGGAAGGTGACGATCGCCGTTGGCGCCGTCACGGACGGACCGGCCGCCAACGCGCCCGTCGCACCAGGCCCGAACCCGGCAGCGAACGCAATGACGACGAGCGCCAGGCCCGAGAGGCGGCCGCGAGCAGTTGTCACTTCCAGGCCAGTCCAGCCAGGCGCAGGATCCCGAGGCCGCTCTCATCTGCGCCGAGCAGGCCAGTCCGGGACAGCGCCCAGCTGTCGCCTCGGGAGAGCGGGATCACTGGAGCATCGTTCTGTACGATTGCGAGAGCGCGCTCGTACGACGCCAGCGCCGCTTCCGGATCGCGCGTCGCCAGCGCGTCGCCGATCGCCGCATCGAACGACGCCGACGACCAGCGCCCGTAGTTGTTCGTGCTGCCAGTTCCCAGGAGGACGCCCAGGAAATCGTTTGCGCCCGGGTAGTCGGCGATCCATCCGAGCGTCCACATCTCGGGAGGGTCCGACTGGAGGCGCGCGAAATGGTCGGCCAGGTCCTCCAGCCGGACCGTCACGCCGAGTTCCCGCTTCAGGTCGGCGGCGATGGCCTCTCCTGGACTGTTGGTCGGCGCGAAGGTCAGGATTGGAAAACCGGCACCGCCCGGGAACCCAGCCTCGCTGAGGAGCTGCCGCGCACGTCCCGGGTCATAGGCTGGCAGCCAATTCCGCGAACCGCCGTCCGCGATGCCGGGAGGAACCATGCTGGTAGCCGGAAGGGTCCCGGTGGTCGATGCCAGCGCGGTCAGGCGCTCCCAGTCGACCGCCGCTGCCACGGCCTGCCGAACCCTCACATCGTCGAACGGTGGATGATCCGTGCTGAATCCCAGGTAGCTCAGGGACAATTCCGGAACGCTCCGCAGTTGGGGTCCGAGTACGGGGTCGTAGCGGATCCACGCTGCGTCGAACGCGTTGATTTCGATGTAGTCGAGATCGCCCGACTCGAACGCCGAGACCGGACTGCGACCTTCGAGCGTGGTGAGAACCCGAACGGTCCCGATCGCTGGCGGACCGGCCCAGTAGCGGGAATTGCCGAGGAGCGTGAACCCGGAGTTCGTGACCGGGCCGAGCGTATACGCGCCGCTGCTCGCGACGAGTCCGTTCTCGACCAGTGCCCCAGCCCGCCAGATAGCCGCAGGAACGATCCCGAATACCGGACTGGAGATGATCGCCGGAAAGTCGGCACCCGCGCGCTCGAGATCAACGACGACGTCCTCTCCGTCCGCGCGCAGCCCGAGGTCGTCAGGGTTGCGATCCAGTCCCGAGAGGTAGTCCGCTGCACCGCGCACGTCGAGCATCAGGGAGGCCAGCTGGGATGGTCGATCCGGATTGATGATCCGCCGCCAGCTCTCGACCACATCCGTCGACGTCAGCGGCATTCCATCCGAGAAGGTCAGGCCGGGACGAAGGTGGAAGACGATCCGCCGGCCATCGGCGGAGATATCCCACGACCGTGCGAGGGCTGGCCGGAGCGTGAGACTCAGGTCGAAGGCCGTCAACGATTCGAACAGTTGCGCGGTCGCTGAGGCCGATCCAATGTCGCTGCCGAGGCCCGGGTCGAAGGTGGAGGGGAGGCTCCCGCCGATCGTGACCTCGTCCTTGTTCGCGGCAGCTGCCACGGCCCCCATGGGTCCGCCGCTCACCGCGAGCCCCAGCACGACAGCCAGCGCCGCGAGGCCAGCGAGTGATCGCCACCGAGAACGGAGGCCGCGTCGCGTCAGGATTGCCACCATGCCGGACCCCGGCGCGTGCCATCCGCATCCAGCATTTCGACGGGCTGCACCACGGGCACCGGAGTCGGAACGCGCACCGTCCAGGCATATCGGTTCCCGGAGAACCCGAACAGGAGGGACGCGACCCAGATGAACCGACGCATCCCGGGAGTATAGGCGGGAGGTCGAACGAGACCGATCTCAGGGTTCTGGGCCGACCGGGCAAGATGAGAGGTCCCGCACCACACCGCCGGGGGAACGGTGATACGACGCGAGACCTCTTGGCGCTGGTAACGGAGAAGCCCGGTTCTTCGTTAGGGGTGGGAGCGGCTGCTCCTGGCTCACCGGAGGTCCCGCTTCAGGACTCCGAGGTTGACGGCGCCGCCAGGTCGCTCCGCCCGCGAAACCGGTCCAGCAACCGGTACTGGTTCCGCTTCCGCGCACGCCGGTCCGCGACTGCTCCCCCGGCACTGAGTCTCCCATCGTCATGGAGCAGGGGCAGTCCTGGGATCGTCCTCGCCTGGCGCACCAGTTGGTCGTCTCGCCCGTCTCGAAGGACCAGGCTCCACCAGGCATCCAGCAGATAAGAATCAGTGAAATCCTCGTCGAGTGGACCAAGGGCTCGACCATCCTCCCGACGAAATGCCAGGAGCGCACCATCGATCACCGTCGGATCGGACTCCGGACCGACCGGATCGAAGGTACGGAAGTCCTCCGTTCGCGCGCCAGACCGGCCGACAACGGCGGAACCAGGATCCTCGAGCGCGGCGAGCATTGGCTTCACCACGTCCCCGGTGACGACCAAAGCCGGATCCATGAATGCGACGACAGCGCCGGACGCGCGACGCAGCCCACAGTTCAACAGCGCTGCAGCGCCCAATTGCGTTGAGGTGCCGACCAGTTCGACCCGCGGTGTGAGCGAGACGAATGACGCCCACAGTTCGAGTGCCGGATCCTCCATGATCACCACGATCTCCAGGTCCGAACCGTGATGCTGCATGAGGCCCGCCACCGAGCGCTCGACCAGATCGACGTTGGCGTCTGTCGTGACCAGCACCACCGTGAGCGCCATTGATGACGCCTCGTCGAGCCGACTTGGGACCGCGGACGAATGGCCATAGAGCACTCGTCCGTCCTCTACCCGATCTGCCGGCACGGCCGGCTCGAGCCGAAAATCGACGCCCGAGTCGATCACCCGCCAGCCCGCTGCTTCGATCTGATCACGTAATTGGTCGGCGAGCGCCCAATCACGAGCTGCGCGCGCGGCCGAGCGGCCGTGCGCTGCGTCAAGGACCGGCTGCGGAACGTACGGGCGGGTCATGGCCTCCTATCCGCCCGCAAGACGCTTGTAACGGATCCGATGTGGCTGGTCGGCGGCGGTCCCGAGTTCCTTGTGGCGGAAGGCCTCGTAGTCGCTGACGTTGCCCTCGAACCAGCGGACCTGGCTGTC
>JBDTOF010000324.1:0-2197 GCA_039933375.1 Chloroflexota bacterium | reverse complement strand
GCCATGATCGGCGATTCGGCGTCCGTGTTGATCGCCAGGATCCGCTTGGCCGACTTGCAGCCGACGATGTGCTGGATGGCGCCGCTGATACCGCATGCGATATAGAGATCCGGCGCAATCCGCTGTCCCGTTTGGCCGACCTGCTGGCTATGTGGGCGCCAGCCGTTGCTGGTGACGACGCGGGACACGCCGACAGCCCCGCCAAGGAGGTCCGCCAGTTCCTCGAGCTTGGCAAAGGCATCCGACGAGCCGACGCCTCGGCCGCCGCCGACGACGACTTTCGCGTCGGTCAGGGAGACGGAACCGGCCGAAGGGGCCTCATGACCGGTCACCCGAACCACGAGGTCGGCCGGGGAGGTGGTCGGCGCAAACGAGGCAACCGATGCGGCGGCAGCGCCCGGATGAGCCTCGGCCGCGACCGCGTGCGGGGCCATGGTCAGGCACGCGATCGGTGCGTCGAGCGTCGCGTCCTCGAGCAGGCTGCCCGCCCATCGCTGGCGGGTGATGGTCCACGGCACACCGGGAGTTGCCGCGAGCACGTTCGCGGCCAACGGCATGCCGAGCCGCGTGGCGGCATGGGCCAGGACCTCGGACCCCCGATCCGTGCCCGGGCCGAGCACGGCAACCGCCGACCGCGCCCTCGCGAGCTCGGCAACGGCAGCGCCCCATGCGGCCGGCGCGTAAGCCGCGGCAAGATGCCCGTCGGAGATGACATGAGCGGCAGCCGCGCCGTGCGCTCCAAGATCGGCCGCGACGCCCTCGGCGCCGGCCCCGAACATCATCGCCTCGACTCGCGCGCCGTCGGCCGCCGTGGCCAGGAGCCGCGCAAAGGCCAGCGTTTCAAGCGAGACGCGATCTGCCCCACCGGACGCTTCGCCGGTCCCGAGTTCAACGAAGACGAGGATCGAGCCGCTCATCGAGCCAGCACACCGATCCGCTGGAGGAGGTCCACGACGGCCGGCGCCGCGTCGGCACCGCGGCCGAGGATCTCAGCCTGGGACCGCTCCTCCTCCGGGAGGCGGAGGAGTGACTTGGCGGGACCGACCGCCATCCCGCCGAGCGCGGCGGGACCTCCTGCCGCAGCCCCAACCTCGATCCGCTCGACCTCTTTCTTCTTGGCTCGCAGCCTGCCCGGCACGGACGGGTATCGCGGCAGGTTGATCCCCTCCTTGACCCCAACGACCGCGGGCAACGGCAGCTCGTAGGTCTCCCAGCCACCACCGCCGGCCTCGCGCCGCGCCGTCGCTGTTCCGTCACCGAGCGTCAGACCCTTGAGCCCACTGACGACCGGCCGCTCGAGGGCCAGCGCGACCCGGATCCCGACCTGGAAACCGCCGCTGTCAGCCGATTCGTTGCCGAAGATGACCAGATCGAAGGGTCCCCCGGTCACCTCCTGGGCCCGGATCGTGTCGGCAATGATCGCCGCCGTCGAGACCGGATCCCACTCGGAACCATCGGTCTCGAGCAATACCGCCCGGTCGATCCCGAGCGCCATCGCATCCCGGAGTTGCTCCTCGGCAGCCGCCGGACCCAGCGTCAGGACCGTTGACTCGCCGCCCTGCGACTCGATGATCCGGACAGCCTCCTCCACGCCGCACTCCTCGTGCGGACTGATGGTGAAGCCCAGAAACTTCGTGTCGATCTGCTGGCCGTCCGCGGTCAGGACGATCCGTCCGCCCGTCTGGGGCACGCGTTTGACGCAGACGAGAACACGCATCACGACACCACCCTTGCGCTCAGGCCCGGATCCGGGTGTTGTCCGGGTCGAACATCGGCGTTGCGCCGGCGATCGCGACGGTCACCGGGTAGTGCTCGCCGAAGTACTCGACCAGGAGCTTCGTGCCTTCGACGGCGTGCTCCGGCGGCAGGTACGTCATGAGCAGATGCTTTCCGACTGACGGACCCGAGCCAGCACTTGTCACATACGAGCGGCGGCCCTTCGCGTCGACGATCGATTGCCCATCGGTCGTCAGGATCGGCTCACGACCGAGCATGTAGCGCTTGACCCCGGTCGAGGAGGTCGGATCGTCCACGGTCAGCGTGCACAGGATGGCGACCGGGTCCGCCGCCCGCTGGGCGAGATAGGCATCCTTGCCCACGAAATCCGCGTCCTTGACGGTCGGTCTGGCCATGCCCGCCTCGACGAGGTTGAAGTCGAGCTCCAGCTCGGCGCCGTGGGCGCGGTAGCCCTTCTCCA
>JBDTOF010000323.1:0-3803 GCA_039933375.1 Chloroflexota bacterium | reverse complement strand
GGTCGGCACGCTCGATAATCGACGGGATCGGCTCGTCGGCTTCATCGGCGCTGGCGACACCGACCGAGACGCTCACGCCGGGAATGCCGAACTCGCTGAGATCCAGGGCGCGGACCGCCTCGCAGACGCGCTCCCCAACCTCGACCGCAACATCCGGCCCGGGGTTGCGCAGGAGCACGGCGAATTCCTCGCCGCCCACCCGGGCGGGCACGTCCTCCTCGCGCACGGCCGACACGATGGCTCGCGATACGGCTCGCAGGACCTCGTCCCCGACCGGATGCCCATACTTGTCGTTGACACCCTTGAACTTGTCGATATCCACCATCAGGACCGCGACCGCGTCCCCGGCCCGACGACGAAGGGCCAGCAGGCCGCAGAACTCGTCGAAGTAGCGCCGGTTGGGCAATCCCGTCAGCGGGTCGGTGGCCGCGTTCGCCGTTGCTTCCCGAAAACTGTAGGCCCGCGCCAGAGCGGCCGAGGCCTCCACGGCCGCGCCCTCGAGCAGGCGCCGCGCGGCGACATCCCACGGCTCCCGATCTCGTCGCGACACGACGATCGCGCCGAAAACCTCGCCGTTGGAACGCATCGGGGCCGCCAGTGTGTGGCTCAGCCCGTACACGGCGCGGACGCGCTCGGCGATCCGGGCGGCAGATCGGGACGCGGCGTCTGTCCCGAGGACCTCGGCCTGTGGTCGACGGGCAAATCGCCGGTTCCGATCACGGGCCCGCAACCCGAAGTCCTCCATCAGCTCGCCGAGCCAGTCGGCAGCGCGCCCGCGGGCCTCCGTCGCAACAGATCCAGCAGCGCGAGCGAACGCTGATTCGCGGCGATCAGGCTCGCGCCCGGGCCTCGACGGCGTGGCGGCTGCCGTTCTCCGTTCCTGGATCGGATCTGCCATCCCGGGACGTCGTGTCGCGATGGCCGTCCCGACGAGGGGGCGATCCGGCTCCGTCACGATCGGAATTCCCACGGGCACGACGGGCATCGCGTCCGGACCAAGGTCCAGATCGCCGATCGGGAGGACGGTGCTCGAATTCGGCACGCCGGCCCGTCGGGTGACGAGGGTCGCCTCGAGGCCTCCGCCGTCGGGTCTGCGCCGAGCAACGACGACGTGATCAGCGCCCATCCCGTCAGCTAGATCGTCCACGATTGCCCTGACAATCGCTTCGACGCTGACCGAGCGGGACAGGCCACTCAGAATGCGGGCGAAGTTCTCGGCTTCGGCCCGACCCCGTGTTTCCAGCTCCACGACCGCGTTTCGATGCGCGATCGCCGCGACGACCGACAGGGCGATGGCGACGACCGGCAGCCAGCGCCATGAATCAGTCGACGTCAGCGCCCGGATTCCAATGACCGTGGCAAGGACCAGGAAGGTCGCCGAGAGGAACCACCACGTCCGACGTACCGATCGGTCCTCTGGATCTCGGCGGCGGCGGGGCTCCCGGGTCGTCACGGAAATCAAGGATGGGGGCCGCGCGCTCCCCCGTCCACCCCGTCAGCCTGGTACTTCCGTACTAGGACCCGACGACCGATGCCTCAAGGGGCTGGGATTCAACGGTCGAGACCTGGGCTGCGAGCTTGGCCGCGTACATCCGGGCGTCGGCGGCCTCCACGAGTTCGGCCGGCGTTCGGACATCAGTGCCGACCGATGCGGCGCCGATCGAGACACTGATTGGGACCGGCCGTCGCCCCTCGACCACGACGGGATTCGCCGCCAGGTGCTCCGAGATCCGCTGCGCGACCAGCAGTGCGGCGTCAAGATCGGCATCCGGCAGGATCACGGCGAACTCGTCACCGCCATAGCGTGCGGGGATATCCGAGGCCCGCAGTGTGGAACGGATGATCTCTGCGAGATGGACGAGGCAGCGGTCGCCGAGCTGGTGACCAAAGGTGTCGTTGACGAGCTTGAAGTCATCGACGTCAAGGAGGATCAGGCTCAACGGTGCGCGCGTGCGACGGGCGCGGAGCATCTCTTCGCCCATGCGCTCGTACAGGAACCGGTGGTTGAAGAACCCGGTGAGGGGGTCGCGATCCGCGAGGGCCCTGGCCGCCCCGTACAGGCGGGCGTTCTCCAGCGCCATGGCGCCCTCGTTGGCCATCGTCCTGGCGACCGCGAGGCGCGCCTCGTCGAACGGATTTCCGGTCCGTGACAGAACCTCGACGAGACCGATCGACGCGCCCTTGGCAATGAGCGGGACCATGACCAGGGACCGGAATCCCTCCTCCCGAAGGAAGGAAGCCTCGCTTGGATCGGCCGTTGGGTCGTCGACATCGATAATCGCCGTCGCGCCGGTCTCGAGCACACGCCGTGTCTCGGGGAACTCCTTCAGCTCGTAGCTCGGGTGGAGCTCCACCGTGCCGCGGTGCGGGTACTCGCCGAGAGAAACGGTGAGATCACGCTCAGCGTCCCATGAGCTGATGACGGCAGAATCAGCCCCAAGGACCGTTGCCATGTGGCGGGCGATGACCGAGCCCACTTCCAGCGGATCGAGCGTCTGGGACAACTCCTGGCTCATCTCGAGCAGGCGCCGAAGCTCCGTGGCCATCGAGTTGGTCGTGGTCAGGAGGCGCGCCGATTCGAGGGCTGTTGCAGCCTGGTCGGCGAGGACCATGAGCATCTGGAGATCGTCGTCGTCGAACTGGTTCAGGCCCAGCTTCGAGAGCGTGACGACACCCAGGACGGCACCATCGTGGCGGAGTGGAACGACCAGCATGGACTCGTCCACCCGATCGGTGCCATCGATCTGGACGCCCCGCGGGTCGGCGTTCGAATCGCCCACGTTGAGCGGCGTGCCGTGCTGGGCAACCCAGCCGGTGAAGCCCTCTCCGACTCGAGTGTTGAGAACGCTCCAGTCCACGATCTCGTAGGCGCCGACCTTGCCTTCGAAGGCGATCGGAATGACGGAACCATCGGGCTCCACGACGTACACGCGAGCGTTGTGATAATCGACGATGGCGCCGACTTCCTCGACGATCGCGCGGCCAACAGCCTCGACCGTCGTGGCCCGATTCATCCGCGCCGACGCTGCCTGGACGACCGCCATGCGAGCTGCCCGTTCCTCGAGCCGATCGAACAGCTCGGCATTCTTCAAGGCCAACGCGGCGTGGCTTCCGAGCGCCGTCAGGGTCTCGACATCGCCTACCGACCATCGATGCGGTTGCCGGGTCGCGACGGCGAGGGTCCCGAGGAGCCGACCGCGGTGCAGCAGCGGGATGAGGAGATCGCCGCGAACCGGTAGAAGGCCGGAGAAGCGATCGGGCCACTTGCCGGCCGGCACCTTCGAAACGTCATTGCAGACGTACGGCTCGCCGCTCGCGAGGACCGACTCCACGGACCGGTCCCGGGTCGTGATCGCGGGCAGTTTCCCGGCTGTGCCGTGATCGACGCCCACGGTCTCGACGATCCGGAGTGCACCCTGGTCCTCCGCTCGAAGCAGGACAAAATCGGCTCCGGAAAGGTCGGCTGCAGCTTTGACGATGACGCGATACAGGTCCGCTCGCTCGAACGAGGTTGCCAGCAGTTCGGCGACCGCGAGGAGCTTCTGGAAGCGCTCAGTCGCGTGCGGGAGGCGCTTCCGCGAAGTCGCGGGGCCAGGGGCGTGCGCGGGCGCGGGGCGAGGCGCGGGGCCAGGCGCAAGCTCGGGCGCTGGGCGAGGCGCAAGCTCGGGGGCGGCCGGTGGGGGGCTGGGCGCGGCCGGCGCAAACTCGGGCACGGCCGGGGCAAGGCGATTAGCCGGGGCGATGGAGGCGGCTCGCACGGAATTCTGCACGCTCACATCGGCACTGTGACAGTCCCCATTGCC
>JBDTOF010000322.1:0-3266 GCA_039933375.1 Chloroflexota bacterium | reverse complement strand
GAGATGATCGCGGTCTGCCTGCGCGAGGGCTGGCCGATCCGCTGGGTCCCGATCTCCACGATCTACGGTGACGAGCGGAGCCACATCCGCCCGATCCAGCACCTCCGCGAGTTCATCGGGGTTGCGCGGCGGGCCCGGAAGATCGTGCGGGGGGGTGGAGTCCCGTGAGCGACTTCTCTACGACGACCCAGCTCGACGACGTCCTCGACCTGATCACCGGGACGCTCGGGCCGGCCGTGGTCGTGGGCGCCTACGGACACGGCTCCGCGGTCCTCGGACACCTTCGGCCGCGGAGCGACCTGGACATCCTCGTCGTCACGAGCCGACCGACGACCCTGGAGGAACGAGGCGCCATCACCGAAGGACTCCTCGCCATCTCCGGCCGGGATCGGCGCCGAGCGGGCGACCGGCCCGTGGAGCTGACGATCGTGGTCCGGTCCGAAGTGCAGCCGTGGCGCTACCCGCCCCGGTCCGAGTACCTGTACGGCGAGTGGTTGCGGGCCGAACTCGAGGGCGGTGCAATTCCGGAACCCGAAGTGAGCCCCGACCTGGCGCCGCTCATCACGATGGCTCGGCAGGGTGACCTTGCGTACCTTGGGCCATCGCCGCGCGAGGTCCTTGACCCGGTACCGGCCGGAGACTTGCGAAAGGCAGTGATGGCCGGCATCCCTGGCCTCCTTCGTGACCTCGAAGGCGACGAGGCCAACGTTCTGCTCACGTTTGCCAGAATCTGGGTGACCCTGGCAACCGGTGAGATCCGCGCCAAGGATGTCGCGGCGGACTGGGCCATCGAGCGTTTGGCGCCGGGGCAGGCGACGCCGCTGGCTCGGGCTCGGGACGTCTACCTCGGGACCGCGGCCGATGACTGGGTCGACAGCTCGGACGAGGTCCTCGCGACGGTCGCCGCCATCCAGGCGGCCATCGAGGCGCTGACGCGCTGAAGCGGCGCTGCCGAGTTGATCAGGCGCGTGACCGCGGCTACCCGAGCTTGAGCTGCGGCAGGACGTCCTTGCCGAAGACCTCGATGAACTCGGCCTGGTTACGTCCGACGTTGTGGAGATGGATCTCATCGAAGCCCATATCCACGTAGTGCTGGATGTGAGCGGCGTGGGCCGCCAGGTCCGAAGTCATCAAGACGCGGTTCTTGAAATTATCCGGGCCGACCATCTTCGCCATCGCCGCGAAGTCCTCGGGGTTCTTGATGTCCTGCTTGGGGAAGGACATTCCGCCGTTCGGCCACTCGAGCACCGCCTGGTCGATGGCCTCCTGGTCGGTCCTGGCCCACGAAACGTGGATCTGGAGGAGCTTGGGCGAGCGCGACGGGTCCTTGCCGGCCTCGCGGGCGCCCTCCTCGTACTTGGCCCAGAGCATGCCGATCTTCTCGTCGGCGGCACCGACCGTGATGATCCCGTCGGCGAACTTGCCGGTCTTCTTCGCATTGATCGGTCCGGCCGTGGCCACGTAGATCGGGACGGGCTGCTCGGGCCGCGTGTAGAGCTTGGCGCTCTCGAGGGTGAAGTGCTCGCCCCGGTGCTTGACCACGTTCCCGGTGAACAGCTTGTTGATGATCTCGATGCTCTCGAACATCATCGCGCTCCGCACACCGATTTCGGGCCAGACACCACCGACGACGTGCTCGTTCAGGGCTTCACCGGCCCCGAGGCCAAGGTAGAAGCGACCGGGAAACATCGCCCCGAGTGTCGCGGCAGCGTGGGCGATGACGGCCGGGTGGTAGCGAAATCCCGGGCACGTGACGGCAGTGCCGAACGGCAGCGACGTTCGCGTCCCGAGCGCCCCCATGAACGCCCACGCAAACGCGCTCTGTCCCTGCTGAGGCGTCCACGGATGGAAGTGCTCACTGACCATGAAGCCGGCCTCGAAGCCCGTCGCTTCGGCCTGGGCGCACCAATCCAGCAGATCCGTCGGGTGGAACTGCTCGAGCATCGCCGCGTAGCCGATCTTCGCCATCGCGCTGGCCTCCGGATCAGGCAGCCACTCACTGTCGCCGCGCGTCAGCCCATGGTACGGCAGGGTCGAGTTCGCCCAGATCCGTGGCGCGCAGGCCGCCTGCTGCGGTACGGTGCGTGGCGATGATCGGCTCCAAACGACTTGAACGGGCCCGCACCGCGTTCACTGCGGCACCGGACTACCCCGCCACCGTCGCCGACCGGAGCACATTCCGCGTCCTTGGGCTGGAGCTCCCCCTCCGCGCCACCGTGGCGATCCTGGTGATGACGCTCGTCGTCCTGTTCGACTTCTCACGGACGGCGATCCCGGAAGAGGTCCAGGCGATCGGGCGCGCGGCGGCTGCGAATCGGTACCAGGCGCTCGAGCGCGTGATCCTGTTCGGCCTGGTTCCCGCACTCGTGATCCTGCTCGCCTTCCGGGATCGCCTCACCAACTATGGGCTCGGCCTGGGAGACTGGCGCACGGGAATCGGTCTTGCGGCGGTGGGCGCCGCGCTGATGACGCCGGTCATCCTGTTGATCGGCGCGAACCCCCAGTTCAGCTACTACTACGGCATCTCGAGCGCGCCGGTCGGAGACTTGCTGGTCACGCACCTGCTGGACCTCGCGCCGACCGAATTCCTGTTGCGCGGATTCGTGATGTTCACGCTGCTCCGGACGATCGGACCACTTGGTGTGGTGGTGGCCCAGTTGCCGTTCGTGTTCGTTCATCTCGGCAAGCCCGAGATCGAACTGTTCTCGACGCTCTTCGGCGGGATGGTCTTCGGCTGGCTCGACTGGCGCACGCGCTCCGTCTGGTGGAGCGCCCTCGGGCATACCTACATCCTGACGCTCGTGATCGCCGTCGCCGGGGCCGCTGTCACCCGCTGACGGACCTGGTCAGACCCGGGCTCGTGGGCCTGCGAAGAGATGGCACCGTCCAGCGTTGTATCTGAGGGGCGCCCGAGATTACCGGCCGTCATGACGCCCACCAACGCTTGAAGGATCCTCCTGACGCGCCGCCCGCGATGCCAGCGATCCCTCGCTGGAGCGACCCTCCCTCGCCGACGCGGGCGGCGCCAACCGATCCGGTCGAGTGAAGTCGGTCACGACGCGCAACCATGAGTGGCGGGCGGCAGCCCCGGGCGGTGCCGGTTATCCTTCAGACGGCCCCGATCGAGCCTCGCGATGCAGAACGGACAGGCGTCGTGCCGGCATGGCGGCCGAACACACCAAGGCCCAATACCCAGACATCAGGTGGTGCGCATGAAGATCGGAGTCGCCAGGGAGACCGCGGCCGGCGAACGGCGCGTGGCCCTG
>JBDTOF010000321.1:0-6928 GCA_039933375.1 Chloroflexota bacterium | reverse complement strand
TCGCCGGAATACGGATCGACGGCGGGTGAGCGGCGATTCTACGCCGACCCGCCGCCGCGCTCCTCAGAAGCCTATGGCCTCGCGGCTGAGGATCACCGTGGTGCGACCGGGGCGCTCGCCCTGGGATACGAGGATCTTGTTCACCTTGCTGCGCATGCCGTAGCCGCCTGCGGCCCGGCGCGCGTCAGCCGGCGGGGGTGATGACCTCGGCGCCCGGCTTGGCCTGGCTGGGTGACGCCGTCGTCGCGGACCGGGCGACCAGGACCGGCTCGCGCCCATCGCGTACCGCCAGGGCGGCCGTCACGAATCCATCGAACAGCGGGTGCGGCCGCTCGGGTCGGCTCTTGAACTCGGGGTGGAACTGGCTGGCCAGGAAGTACGGGTGGTCGCGCAACTCCACGATCTCGACGAGACGTCCATCGGGTGACTGGCCGGACAGGATCATGCCGGCGGCCTCGAGCGTCTGGCGATAACGGTTGTTCACCTCGAAGCGATGGCGGTGGCGCTCGTAGATGACTTCCTGTCCGTAGACCGCCGCGGCCTTTGAGCCCGGGGTCAGCTTCGCGGGATAGATGCCCAGGCGCATCGTGCCGCCCTTGTCCTCCATCTCACGCTGATCGGGCATGAAATCGATGACCGGGTTGTCGGTGAACATGTCGAACTCGGTCGAGTTGACGTCCGGGTTGCCTGTCACTTCGCGCGCGAAGTCGATGACGGCGCACTGCAGGCCGAGGCACAGCCCGAGGTAGGGAACCTTGTGATCGCGAGCAAAGTGCGCGGCAAGGACCTTGCCCTCGATACCACGATGCCCAAAGCCTCCGGGGACGAGCACACCAGCAGCGCCGTCGAGGCGCTCGTGGAGGTTCTCCTCGGTGAGCGTCTCGGAATCAACCCAGCGCACCTTGGCGTCCACTTCGTGCGCCCACGCGGCGTGGCGGAGCGCTTCAGTGACCGAGAGGTAGGCATCCGGCAGCTCGATGTACTTGCCGACGAGCGCAATCTCGACGACCGGCTTCGGCCGCTTGATCCGCTCGACCAGGGCGCGCCAGCCATCCAGGTCGGGTTCGGTGGCCTTCTCGCCGAGGCCCAGCTCGCGGACCACGAGCCGGCCGAGGCCGAGCGCCTCGAACTGGAGCGGGACCTCGTAGATCGTCTCGGCCGTCGCCGCGGGAATGACCGCATCGATGTCGACGTCGGTGAAGAGCGCGATCTTCTCGCGGATCTCGTCGGGAACCTCGTGATCCGAGCGCAGGACGATGACGTCAGGCTGGATACCAATGCCGCGCAGCTCCTTGACGGAGTGCTGCGTGGGCTTCGTCTTGAGTTCACCGGTCGCAGCGAGTTCGGGAAGCAGCGTCACGTGGACATATAGGACATTCGAGCGCCCGACGTCCTTGCGCATCTGGCGGATGGCCTCGAGGAACGGCAGGGACTCGATGTCGCCGACCGTGCCACCGACCTCGACGATCACCACATCCGGATCGCCGTCCTTGCCGACGCGCCCGATCCGCTCCTTGATCTCGTTGGTGATGTGCGGGATCACCTGGACCGTGCCCCCGAGGTAGTCCCCGCGGCGTTCCTTTGCGATGACCGCCTGGTAGATGCGGCCCGTCGTCACGTTGGAGAGCTGGCTCAGGTTCTCGTCGATGAACCGCTCGTAGTGGCCGAGGTCGAGGTCCGTCTCGGCGCCGTCATCGGTGACGAACACCTCGCCGTGCTGGTACGGGCTCATCGTGCCCGGGTCCACGTTGATATACGGATCCAGCTTGAGGATGGAAACCTTGAGACCCCGTGCCTTGAGCAGGCGCCCGATGCTGGCGGCGGTGATGCCTTTGCCGAGAGAGGAGGTCACGCCTCCGGTCACAAAGACATACTTCGCCATGGGTCGGGACTCCTCCGGGGGTTTTTCTAATGCTACCGGAAGGCGACCCCAGGCGCGAATCACCGCCTATGCGCGCTCCGTGGCGCGCCGTCTCCGAAGGGAGGACGCATGGCGTTCACCGTGGGTTTGCGTGCCTACTCCAGGCGTGGATCTTCTGGGGTCAGTCGGCGAATGCCGGGAACGGAATCGAAGCCCCGGGCCGGACTGACTACCTCGGCGATGCCTTCCTGAAGACACGTTGCCACGTGTACGAGGTCCCGGGCAGCGAGGGTGGGATGCGCGGCAACGAGGTCCGGCATGCGGCGCATCACGGCGTGGGTGATCGGCAGGACAGGGGCAAAGAGATCGAGCGCATCCCGCGCCATGGCGACACCGATCTCCCTTCGTCCGATCGCTGTGAAGCGATGCAGGATCTCCTGGATAACCTCGACCGATGTCACGGCCTCAAGCGAGCCGTCCGCGATCCGCGTCAGCAAGCGCTGACACGGCGCGCGCAGCGAATGCTCGGCGCCGCCGGCATACATGATGATCGCCGTATCGATGAAGAAGGTCACCCGCGGGCGCTCGATGCCCCGTGTGCAATCTCGGCCTTGATGACCGCCCAGTCGTCGACGGGGGCCTCGAGTCCGAGCAATGATGCGAGTGCCTCCTCGCGCGGTCGAGTCCGGGGGAGGGTGTACGCGTCGATCGCGTCGCGGATCACCGCGCCCATCGACCTACCGGCGCGCGTCGCGATCCGTTCCAGCCGCTCGCGCTGCGCCGGTGTCAGCAGGACCTGGGTGCGCTCCGAGTGCATGTGCATACCATACCATGTGCAGGTCACGCACCTCCGGGCGCTCCGTTGCTCGCTGAGTCGAAGCCGATGTCCGTCTACTCGTCGGGCGAGTCGTAGGCGGCACGCGCGCCGCAGGTTGGGCCCTCGAGATCAGATTGCTTGCCGACGGCGCATCCGGAAACGCTTTGGTGCGCCAGGGATCCGGAGCGCGCGAGTGATCGCCACGCCGGCGATGATCACGGCCCCGCCGACAATCTGCGCCGGCTGGATCGCTTCACCAAGGAACGCCGCACCGAGGACGACGGCGATGAACGGCACCAGGAACTGGAGCCCGGTAATCCGGGTCGGTCCCAGGAGCTTGATCGCATTGAACACGATGACGTTGGCGATCCCGGCGGCAATCAGCGCGGAATAGGCGAACCCGGCCCACGCGCCCATCGAGACGGCGCCCCAGTCCGCCCCCGCGGTCTGGACGAGTCCGATCGGAGCCAGCGCGATGCTCCCGCCGACCATCGCCAGCGCGGTGGTCCGCAGTGGCGAGTGTCGGGCAAGAATCGGCGCACCCCAGGCCGTGTAGACGGACCAACAGATCGCGGCCAGGAGGGTGAGGCCGTCACCGACAAGCGACGCACCCAGTGCCAGGCCTGGCCCCGCGGCGATGACCACGCCGACACCGGCAAAGGAAATGAGAGCCCCGACGATCTTGCGGCGGGTCAGGGTGTCCGAACCCGCCACGATGGCGAAGAGCGCGGTCAGAACGGGCGTCGATGCGATCAGGAATGCCGAGTCACCGGCCGGGATCGTCTGCAGCGCCGTCGGCCAGAGGATCTGGTACAGCCCGAACCCGATGGCACCGAGACCCATGATGGGCAGCGCCTCGCGCGCCGGCATCCGGATCGATCCCTCACGCCATCGCAGCACGAGGATCAGAAGGCCAGCCGCGAGCGAGAAGCGCAGGAACGCAAAGGAGATCGGCGGGATCTCGCGATTGGCTGCCTTCACGACGATGAAGTTGGCGGCCCACGCAAGGACAACGAGCAGAACGCCGATCTCGGCGGCTCGATGTCCGCGCAGCCCGCCCTGGTCCGGGATCGGTAGCGGCGCACCCCGGTGGCGCGCCCGGCGTCTCGCTCGGCACGACGACGGTGGCACGGACATGCCAACGCCCGCCGGTGGCCCGGCGGGCGTTTCGCTCGCGGTGAGCGGCTGGCGCGGTTGGATCAGGTGCCTTCCTGATCCAGCTCCAATGACTCCTCGTCGGGCTCCTCGGTCAGCTTCAGCCAGACAAACAGGCCGGCGAGAACGACGAGCGGGATCACGACGAGCGCGCCGAGGGTGACTCCCAGGGCGACGGCGACGGTCTTGAGTGCACGCATGTGCGGTACCTCCTGTGCTGCGGGGTCAGGTCTTGGCCGCGTCCGACGCGGCTGGTTGGGCTGGAATTCGGAAGGTCGGGCCACGTGAGATGAGGGCTTCGAGATCATCGTGCGTGAATTCGGCCAAGGAGTGCTTGGATCCGGCCTGCTGTGAGTGATGGAGCCGAACGACGAACGATCCTTCCATTTCGAAGAAGAAGATGTCCTTGGGCCGCTGCTCATCGATGTAATGGCCGATAACCCGGAGCATGTGTTCGTAGCGACCAGGCGGCGGTAGTTCCGGCTGCGGTCCGCTGCCACGGCGGGCGGCGGCCTCTTCCATGAATGCGGCGATGTCATCGTCCTGGAACGTGATGGTCTCGTTGACGAGCTGGCCCATCGACTCGGACCAGGTGCTCGTGGTCGCGCCGCCGAGACTCAGGCCCTGGACGATAAACCCGTCCGGCACCTCCACGAGCAGAATGTCCCGCATCCCGCGCCGGTCCAGGTACGCGCCGATGGACCGCAGAACTTCCTCGAAGTCCTGGCGGGGACTGCCCTCATAGATCCGCATGGCGCCTCCGTGGGGCGAGTAACCGCTCGCAGCACTTCTTCAGGAGCCCGTCGGTCGGACGTACAGGTCCGACCCGGCTGACTCGAGGGTCGCGCATCCGGAAGATGGCAACTGTGCCGAGTGTAGCGACGCCCCCACCCGCCAGCAAGGACCGATCGGATCCCGTGTCAGCCGCGAGGCGGGCGCGGGAAGAATCCTGATGTCCGCCGGATGTACTCGGCGTAGCCGGGTCTCCGTTCGACGATGGTGCTCTCAAGGAGGCCCGCTCCGGACACGCGGATGAGCAGGACGGACATCACGATCGGCCCGATCGCGGTCCACCACGCTCCAGTTGAGACTGCGATCAGGAAGATGCCCCACCAGACACAGAAATCGCCGAAGTAGTTCGGGTGGCGCGTGTAGCGCCAGAGCCCTCGGTCCATGACCTTGCCCTTGTTCGCCGGGTCGCGCTTGAACCGCGTGAGCTGGAGATCTCCGACCGTCTCGAAGAAGAGCCCGATCCCCCAAAGGCCGATGCCCGCGAGGACCAGCGGGACGCCGACATCGAGACCCGCGGTCGCTGCCTGCGCAGGCAGCGAGACGACCCAAGCCAGGAATGCCTGCAGCAGGAACACCGAGAAGAAGCTGATCAGCGGGAAACGAGGCCCGGCGCGCTCGCGCATGCGCACGTAGCGATAGTCCTCGCCCTTGCCAAGGTTTCGCCAGGCGAGGTACGCGGACAGACGCACGCCCCAGATCGTGACGAGGATGGGCACGAGCAGGGCCGCAGCAGGGGGCCAGGGCGTCGCGCAATCGACAGTCTGGCAGGCCGGCTGTCCGACGAGGACGAAGGCGCGGATGTACTGCGACCAGACGATGACGACGAAGGCCGTGCCCCAGAACGGATCTACGATCGAGGCGTCACGGACGACGACCGAGACGACCCAGAGAGCCGCCATGAACACGGCCACCACGACCAGGTTGCCGAGGAAGAAGATGTCGGGGCCCATCGGCGTGGGCCGCTCAGCGAGGAGCGGCGAGGATCGCCGCGATCTGGCCGGCGACCCGGGCGTCGTTCACGATGAGCGCCGTGTTGGCGCGAATCGAGGCGCCGTCAGTGATCTCCGCGATCCGCGCCAGCAGCCATGGCGTGAGGGCCGGTCCATGCACGCCGGCTTCGTCAGCCTCGCGGGCCGCCCGCTCGGCCACGGCGCGGGCCACGTCATCGGGAAGTGCCACGTCCTCCGGGACGGGGACGCAGACGACGATGGCCGTGTCAAGCCGGAGCTCGAGGTGGACACCGGCCAGTGCCGCCGCCGCCGGAACGTCCGTCACGCTCCAGGGAGCGCGGATCCCCGATGAGCGCGCGGTGAAGCCGGGGAGATCCTCCTGGCCCACCGCCACCACCGGAACCCCGCGCGTCTCGAGGTACTCGATCGTGGCCGGGACATCGAGGATGGCCTTCGGTCCGGCACACACGATGACCATCGGCGTCCGTGCCAACTCCTCGAGGTCAGACGAGATATCGAGGGTCGGAGGGCGGAGGGCTCCTGGGCCACCGAGCGCACCGCGATGGACACCGCCGATCCCACCCGTAGCGAAGACGCGAATCCCGGCCAGGTGGGCGGCAATCATCGTCGCCGAGACCGTGGTCGCCGACCAGCCGGCCCGCGACAACGCGGCAGACAGACTGGGCCGGGCGGCCTTCAGAACCGACCCCGACGGCGCCGTCGCGAGCGCCTCGAGTGCCTCGTCGTCCAGGCCAACCAGGAGCCGACCATCGCGAATCGCGACCGTGGCCGGGACAGCCCCTGATTCACGAACCGCGGCCTCGGACGCCCGGGCAACCTCGACGTTGTGCGGGTACGGCAATCCGTGGCTGATCAGGGTGGACTCAAGTGCCACGACCGGGCGCCCGGTGGCGAGGGCCTGATCCACCTCGGGGTGGATCGAGAGTCGGTCATGCAGTGACCCGGTCATCCGGCGGGGAGCTCCGGCCGACGGACAACGAGTTGGCGGGCGGCGGCGCGATGCCCGGCCACGGTGGCTCGATGGAGCGCATCGGCGAGATGCCGGCCAGCGGCACGCGCCGTCAGCCAGCCCGCGATGAAACCGGCACTGAACGCATCGCCCGCCCCGGTGGTGTCGGCCGCCGCGACCTGCGGAGTTGCGACATCGAACGTGAGGGGCTCGGCGCCCGCGACCCGGGCGTGGACCCGGGCGCCTCGTGCGCCTCGCTTGATCACCGCGATCGCGGCATGTTCGAGGATGCCGACCGTGGCCGCGCGCCCGAGGAACGCCTGGGCTTCGCCCTCCGTGGCGAAGATCACGTCGGGCATCACCGACTCGACGAGATCGCGAGC
>JBDTOF010000320.1:0-4210 GCA_039933375.1 Chloroflexota bacterium | reverse complement strand
TGCGCGATCTCGAGCGACTTCCAGATCGTGTCGTCATCGGCTTGCGCGTCGCCCAGCCGCAGGTTCGAGGCAACGGTGCCGCCGAACAGGAAAGCCTTCTGGGGCACGAAGCCGATCCGCGCCCAGAGATCCATCCGGTCCATCGCCCGGACGTCGACGCCATCCACGAGCACCGTTCCCCCCGTGACGTCATACAGCCGGGGCAGGAGATTGATCAGGGTTGACTTGCCGCTGCCAGTGCTGCCGACGATGGCAGTCGTCTCGCCGGGGTTCGCTTCAAACGAAATGCCGCGCAGGACCGGCTCCTCGGCACCGGGGTAGCGGAATTCGACGTCCCGGAACTCGACCCGCCCCCGGCGCTCCGGGCTCACCGGGGCCTCCGGATCCGCGATCGATGGGACCGTCTCGAGGACCTCGCGCACCCGACCCGACGAGACGACCGCCCGCGGGACCATCACGAACATCATGACCGCGGTCATCATCGCGAACAGGATCTGGATGACGTACTGGAGGAAGGCCGTCAGGTTGCCGATCGGCATGGCCCCGCTCTCAACACGGAAGGCACCGAAGTACAGGATTGCCACCGTGGACAGGTTCATGATCCCCATCAGGCTCGGGATCGTGATCGCAAACAGGCGCTGGACACTGAGGCTGGTGTCCATGAGGTCAACGCTCGCCGTATCGAAACGAGCCTCCTCGTGGCGCGTCCGCACGAACGCGCGGATGACCCGCACGCCCGACAGCGTCTCTCGCATGACCAGGTTCAGGCGGTCCAGCTTCCGCTGCATGGACTGGAAGAGCGGGACAGCCCTCGTCAGCACGACCCCGATCAGTACGAGCATGAGGGGCACGATCACCAGCAACAGGGCCGACAGCGGGACGTCCTGCCGGAGCGCCATGATCACGCCCCCAACGGCGAGAATCGGGGCCGAGATCATCATGTTCAGGGCCATCAGGACGACTTGCTGGATCTGGGTCACGTCGTTGGTGTTGCGAGTGATCAGGCTCGCGGCACCGAACTGGTTGACCTCGAGTTGGCTGTATGACTCGACCGATCGGAAGATCGCGCCGCGCAGGTCGCGCCCGAAGCCCATCGAGATCCGCGCGCTCCAGTAGACGCCGATGATCGAGGCGATCCCCATCACGAACGTCACCACGAGCATCAGCCCGCCGATCCGCACGATGACGTCGGTGTCGCCTTTGACGACGCCGTCGTTGATGATCTCCGCATACAGCTCCGGCAGGTACAGGTTCGTGATCGCCTGGGCCATCAGGAGAGCGAGCACGAAGACGATCGGCCGGCGATACGGCGCGAGGTACGTCCGCAGGATCGCGATCATTCGGCGCCTCCGGGTCGGACGGTCGCACGGTGATGGGCCTCGCGTGCCCGCCGCAGCGCGCGCGCCCCACGAAGGAAGCCATCGAGCTCATCGTCCGAGAGGTCGTTCAGCAGGGTCCCGAGACGACCACGCCGCTCGGCGGCGACACCGTCGATGAGCCGTCGGCCGGTTTCAGTGAGCGCAACGCGAACCACCCGCCGGTCATCCGGATCGCGATGCCGCTCAATCAGCCCGCGTTTCAGCATCCGGTCGATGATCCCGGTCGCACTGGCCTGGGATACGTCGAGGGATTCGGCGAGCCCGCGCATCGGGGACGGACCGTCGCTGTCGAGAACCGTCAGGACGTGGAGGTGGACGAGGCTCAGCGGGCCGGATGACCATTGGCGCAGGTAGCGCATGACCCCGGCCGGGGTATGCGACGTCAGCTCGTTGAGCAGGTCGGCAAGCAAGACGGAACGATCCACGGCTCGACGATAGTCCTTTTGGTTGCGTTGATACTACGTGCGGCGTGAAGCATATAGGGACCCCGGGAATCCGTCACGCCGCGCGACCGGGCGTGAGGCCCGGGCGATCGAAGGCCACCCCTCGATCACGCATGGAAACCCAGGCGTCGTGGCCGATGACGAGGTGATCGAGGACGTTGATATCGAGCAGGCGGCCCGCGGCCAACGCTTCCGCCGTCAGGTGCAGGTCATCGGGCGAAGGCGTGGGATCCCCGGACGGATGGTTGTGGACCAGGATGATCCCGGCCGCTGTGAGGCGGACGGCATCGCGAAACAGCTCGCCGATCCGGACGACGGAGGCGCTCAGGTTGCCCTGGTAGGCCGTCACGACCCGCTGAACGACGTTTCTCGTGTTGAGGATCACGACTCGCAGCTCCTCGCGTTCGAGGCCTCCCATCTGGAGAACCATCCGATCCGCGACGTCACCGGGTGATCGGACCGCCCAGCGCGCTGTCGGCCAGTCAGCCAGCAGACGCCGACCAAGCTCGAACGACGCGTGCAGCTGAGCCGCCCTGGCAATGCCCACACCATCGATGGCCTCGAGTTCGGGCCCGGATGCCCGGGCCAGACCAGTGAGCCCATCGAACTGGGCAATGGCATCCTCCGCCAGGTTCAGTGCCGACCGGCCACGCGAGCCCGATCCCCACAGCAGGGCGATGAGCTCTGCCGAGGTCAGGCCGGCCGCACCTCGAACGGCCATGCGCTCCCGGGGTCGCTCCTCAACCGGCATCTCGCGAAGGACTCGACCCGCTGTTCCGCGCGGCGCCTGAGACATCGAGCGACTCCAGTCCGGGGCGACGAGATGACGGGGCGACGGGGCGACGGGGAAACTGGGTGCCCCGGGCCCGAACGACGGAAGCCCGCCGATTCCCTCCGCCATCCGGACCCGAGGACACTGCGGAGACTATCGGGCGGCACTAGCCGTTCGATCGACGCCCGCTGCACGGGGCCTCACCACTGCGCCTCTGGGCTCAGGTCGTCAGGGCACGCTCCGCGACGATCAGCAGGAACGCGTTGAATGTCGCGTGCAGCCCGATCGAGGCCCACAGCGACCCACGACGATCGTAGGCCCAGCCCAGGACCAGTGCGATCGGGAGGCGCCCCGCGGCGGCGACGATGGCCACGCCGAGTGCGGCACCAAAGCTGTCCCCGGACTGGTCGATCGCGTGGATGAGCGCGAACAGCACCCCGGACCGGACGATTGCGGTCGTTGGTCCAGCCATCCTTCGCCAGGCCGTGAGCGTGAAGCCGCGGAAGAAGAGCTCTTCGTAGAAGGGGGCGATCACGGCGCCACTCAGCAGGTTGAGCAGGAGTCCGCCGGTCGAGCCGGTCGGAGGCAGCGGCGAATCAGGCTGCTGGCCAACGACATTGACGAGCACGAGGACCAGGAGCCCGGTCGCGATGACGACGGGTCCGGCCAGGACAGCACCCCAGGCGAAGTCCCGGATGGCCGATCCGTCCAGACGCCGGAGGCCCATGTCCGACCAGCTCAGGGATTCGGAGCCGATGACCATCAACCGGACCAGACCGAGGACCACGAGCGCCTGGATTCCGATCCCGAGGAGGGTCAGGACCGGCCCGTCCAGCTGGATCCCGAGAACCTGCAGCGGCGTGAGCACGACGACCGCGGCCAGGTACCAGCCGGCCACGACCGTGACGAAGACGAGGATCGGCGACGGGCCTGCGTAGGCCAGGCCGGAGGCGCGTCGCTCCATCGCCTGCGATCCTCCGAGGAGGATCAGCCCGACGAACAGCCCGACGATGCCGACGATGAAGAGGACGATCCCGGCCGGGGTCTGCCCGGCCATGAAACCGACGAAGGCCGCCCCCGCACCGAGCAGGGCCAATACCCAGCCCACCACGAAGAGGCCTGGGGCACTCCGGCCCTCGATCGTGAATTGCGTCAGTCCCAGCCGTCGGGGCGGAGAAGCTGTCGGTTCCCCGCCGGTCTGGGGATCCGGAGCGGAGTCGGTCAAGACTCGGCGAGTGGGTCGCTGGGTCGAGTGGGGCGGGTCCGTGACGACTCCCGAGCCGTCGAAGGGCGGATCGCAGGCCGACCGACAGTCGGCGTATCGCCGGACTCGAGCGCCTCCCGGGTCCCGGTCACGATCTTCGGCGTCGCGGAAGCCACGACCTCGGGGCGTTCGAAATCACGCCCACACCAGGCACACAGCGACCAGTCAAGGCCCACGAGCTTCGAACAGTTCGGGCAGACCCGGTTGAGGCGAGTCCGGCAGGTCGGGCAGATGATCCAGTCGTGATGGACGATCCGGTCACAGGTCGGGCAGTGCGGCACCGCCTCGATCTCGGCCAGCATCGCCTCCTCGGCCAGGTTGCGCTCGTAGATCTCGCCGATCCGCTCCTGGG
>JBDTOF010000319.1:0-2836 GCA_039933375.1 Chloroflexota bacterium | reverse complement strand
GTCGAAGAACGTGCCGAGGATGGCGAAGACCCCGAGGACCACGATGACATCGTGGAGCAGGGCGACCAGTGCCGTGACACCCATCTTCACGTCCCGGAAACGGAGCGTGATCCAGGCAAGGATCCCGAGGCTGCCGACCAGGATCAGGAGGATGGCCTGGTTGATCAGATCCGAACTGACGACCGCACCGATGGAGCTCAGAGAGCGCTGCTCGGCGATGGGTCCAAGCGCAGCCTGCAGGCCGGTCGCGATCCGCCCGATTTCACCGTCAGTTGGGACCTGGGTGTCCCCGACGGGTGCGACGACCGGCGACGGGGAGGGCGACGCCGACGGTTCAGGGGATGGACTCGGGCTGGGCGCAGCCGTCGGCGCAGTGGAGGCGTTCGCCGCACCGGACGCTGCCGGAGCGGCGGTCGGAGCCGCGGTCGCGGGCGCCAGTGTCGGAACCGGCGTGGGAGACGGCTCGATGACCCGGAGGTCCAGCTGCGACATGCGGATGTCGTAGAAGCCGGCGCCGGTCAGGACCACGGTTGCATCCGGTTGGTCGAGCTTCAGCAGCTCCGCGCGGACCTGGGTGGCCGTGACGTTCGGGTCGGCGAAACGGATCGACCAGGTGGTGCCGCCGGTGTAGTCGATGGAGAACTTCAGGCCCGCGCTGCCGCCGCTGAACGGGGTCAGGAGAATGAAGATGAGACCGGGGATCGTGATGAGCAACGAGAACGCAAAGAACCAGCGCCGCTTGCCGATGACGTCAAACACCCGGCGTCACCCCGCGGCGGGCCGGACGGCCAGTGGGCCGGTAGGTGAATTCGCTCTCCGAGATGCCGTACAGGCGCGCCTTGCGCGCCCAGCTCTGGGCGACCACGATTCGGAGGAACGTCCGGGTCACCGTGATGGCCGAGAACATCGAGACAAGCACGCCGATGATCAGAACGAGGGCGAAGCCCTGGATGACCGACGATCCGAAGAAGTACAGGATCGAAGCGGTGATCAGGCTTGAGACGTTGGAGTCGAGGATCGAATTCCAGGCCCGGGCGAAGCCGGCCTCGATCGCCTGCGGCAGCGACTTGCCAAGGCGAAGCTCTTCCTTGGAGCGTTCGAAGATCAGGATGTTGGCGTCCACCGCCATACCCACCGAGAGCACGAAGCCCGCGATGCCCGCCAGGGTCAGCGTGACCGGAATCAGTCGGAAGATCGCAAACAGGACGAGTGCGTAGTAGATGAGCGCCCCGCTCGCGACGATCCCGGGGAGTCGGTAGTGCAGCATCATGAAGATGAGGACCAGGAAGACCGCAATCCCGCCGGCCAGCACGCTCTTCTGGAAGAACTCCAGGCCGAGCGTCGGGGCGATCGTATCGCTCGAGAATTCCTCGACCGGGAACGGCAGGGCGCCGAACTTCAGGACATCAACCAGCTGCTTGGCTTCCTTCTGGGGGAAGCCGCCGATGTTGCCGCTCGTGATCTGGACATTGCCGCCGGTGATCGCGGCCTGGATGACCGGCGCCGAGATGACCGTTGAGTCGAGCACGATCGCGAACTGCTCGTTGACATGGGACGCGGTCCACTTGGCGAACAGGTCGGAGCCGCCGGACTTGAGCTTGAAGTTGACAGCCCGGTTGCCCTGCTGGTCTGACCCGATGCTGGCGGAATCGAGCTGATCGCCCGAGAAAAGGATGCAGGTCTGGGTCACGACACCGCCAGCGGGACAGTTCGTGGCGTTGCTGAGGTCGAGCGTCTGTCCCTGAGCCAGCTGAGTGGACGAGGGGACCGGGACGAAGTCGAGGCGTCCGGTCTGGCCGACGAGCTGGCGCACCGAAGCCGTGTCGGTCACTCCGGGGAGCTCCACGACGATTCGATCACTGCCGGAGGTGACCACGACGGGCTCCGCGACGCCAGTCGAGTTGACGCGTCGCTCCATGATCTCGCGAACGACGTTGAGGTCGGCGAGGGTCGGTGTCTTCCCCCCGGACGGCGTGACGCGATACTCGACCTTCAGGCCACCCTGCAGGTCGAGGCCGAGCTTCGTCTCGATCAGGCGTGCGCTCCCATCGGCTTCGCCTCCGGGCAGCCGAAGCTTGGGCCAGAAGTCGATCACGAGGGCGAACACGCCGATGATGGCGATCAGGATCAGAGCGGATCTACGCATCGACGGCGGATGATACAGGGGCACGCGTAACGCTGCCCGGCATCACGACTCCAGCCCCTCCTTGATCCGAGCGGCGAGGGCCGGTCCGATCCCCGGCACGGCCGCGATCTGCTCGACGGGCGCCTCGCGGACCCGTTTGGCCGACCCAAAGACGCGCAGCAGCGCGCCACGCCGCCGCGGCCCCACGCCCGGCAGGTCATCGAAGGCGGACCGAACGGACGCGCGCGCTCGCAACTTGCGGTGATAGGTGATCGCGAAGCGGTGGGCCTCGTCGCGCAGGCGCTGGACGAGATAGAGGGCTTGAGAGGTGGCCGGGAGCAGAACCGGGTCGGCGCGGCCTGGCAGGATCAGCTCCTCGCGCTCCTTGGCCAGCCCCGCGAGCGGCAGATCGTGGAGGCCCAGCTCATCGAGGACGGCCTTCGCGGCGCTGACCTGGGAACGGCCGCCGTCCACGATCACCAGGTCCGGCATCGCCCAGCGCGCCTCCTCGGCACTCCCCTCCTCGCCCGTCTTCACGTTGCGGAATCGGCGGCGGAGGACCTCCTGGTGGCTGGCGACGTCACTCTGGCCGGCGACCGTCTTGATCGCGAAGCGGCGGTATTCGCCGGTTCGGGGCCGGCCGTCCTCGAACACGACCATGCTGCCAACGCTGTTGGTGCCCTGGAAGGTCGAGATGTCGTAGCACTCGAT
>JBDTOF010000318.1:0-1527 GCA_039933375.1 Chloroflexota bacterium | reverse complement strand
CCGAGCCCGAGAGTCAGCCCGATCGACTCCCACTTGTCGACCAGATCGGCGATCGCGACGACGATCAGGAGGGCTCCGGCGCCGACCTCGATCCGACGATGCTGCCGCACGATCCAACGAACGATCGCCTGGGCGCGCATCACGGTCAGGAACGACAGGACGACCAGCGGCAGTCCGAAGCCGAGCCCGAAGAGGAGGAAGGTCCCGACCTTGCCCGCGGCATCGGCCACCCCCAGGCTGATGCCGAGGAGCGAGATCAGGAAGGGGCCCGCGCACGGAAGCGCGATCGGGCCGAGGAAGAGCCCGTAGAGGTAGGCGCGTCCGTACGGGTTGCTGACCAGCGGGACGGTCGCCCCGGGCAGGCGCTCGAACGGGTTTCGCCCGGCCACGAGGAGGACCCCGAGCAGAATGAGCAGCCCGTCGATGACCGGCGTGGCGACGGCCAACAGGCGGCTGGTCGGTACGGCCACGATCACGAGCACGATCGCGATGAGCGTCATCATCGTCAGGACGCCGCCGAGCACGATCAGCCCGAGCAGCCCCGTCCCGCGTCGCCCTTCGAGCGCCTTGCTGTTGGCAGCGAGATACGCCACGAAACCCGGGTAGAGCGGCAGCAGACATGGCGACGCAGCGCTCGCGAGCCCAAGGCCCACGGGGCCGAAGCTGGACAGCGCCGCTACCAGCTGGTCAAACATCAGTGCGGGGGGCTCTTCTCAGGCGCCGTTGGAGGTGGCGAGTTCAAGGATCCGATCCACGCTCTTGTGGCCGAATTCGGTGAGGGTCACGGTCCCGTTGGTCCCGACCACAATGATCGGGGTCGAGGGCGGGGAGAGCACCTGGGCCCCGAAATCGTCAGCAAGGGCGCGGAGGAAGTCGGCCGATCCCACGACATAGGCCCAGTCGAAGCCGAGGGAGCGGCTGTATTCGGCGAGGGCGGAGGCGCTCTCCGAGCCGTCGACGTCGACGCCGATCCAGGTGACCCGCTCAGGATTCAGGTTCGCGAGGGCCTTGACCACGTCTCGCTGCTGCGAGCGGCAGTTCGAGCACCAGATCGCCATCGTCTCGATGAACACGACCCGATTGCCCGTCACGAGGTCTGCGATCCGGAAGGTTGTCCCATCCCGGACGTCGGTCAGGTCGGCGGTCGCCCAGCCCTGGGTCAGAACGACTCCGCCAGCGTCCGGCGACGCACCGGGAGCAAGGCTCTCACCGGCACCTGGCGACTCGCCTGAGGTCGGCGGCGCTTCGGCTCCTGTTTGGGCCGCCGTCGGGCTCGCGGCGTCGCCTGGCCCAGCGGAGCCGGCCGGAGCCGCTGCGCCCGAACAGGCCGCCAGGACAAGCGCCAGTGCCACGATGGGCACAGACCAGGTGCGTGGGCCGCGAGCGGAACGTGGGCTGAAATCGTGCATGACTGACCTTGTTGCGATGCGGGATCGGGGCCTCAGTGTCCACGATCAGCGTGACGGGACCGTGACGTCGGTCACGGCCGCGGGACTCGGACCACGTTCCAACGTACGATGTCACGAC
>JBDTOF010000317.1:0-3318 GCA_039933375.1 Chloroflexota bacterium | reverse complement strand
GACCTGATCGCTCCGTCGAGGCGCTCGAGCACCCGCTCACGACCCAGCGCCACGAGCGTATCGAACAGCGGCGGTGTCGCCGTGCGACCGGTGACCGCGACGCGGATCGCCATGAACAGGTCCCCCGCCTTCCAGCCGCGCGCCTCGGCCAGCGCGCGCAGTGGCGGCTCCAGCTCGTCTGCCTCGAAGCTCACGCTTCCCGCGTCGGCAATGGAAGCGCGTGCGGCGGCCAGCCCGTCACGGGTGGTCGCCACATCCCAGCGCTTTGGCGCAAGCAAGGCCGGATCCACCTCGAGCCGATCGATCCACAGGAACCCGATCAGATCCCCGACGGACCCGAGAATCGGGAGCCGCTCGCGGATCATCGGCAGCAGGATGCGGAGTTCGTCGGCCGACGGGGTGTGATCGATCCGCCCGGCCACGCGCTCGGCCTCGAGGAACGGCAGCAAGCGCGTGACGAGGTCGTCGTCGTCGAGCTTACGGATCCACTGTCCGTTGATCCACTCGAGACGCTCGCGATCGAAGACCGCTCCGCCCTTCTGGACGTGGTCGAGGTCGAACCGCTCGGCGATCTCGTCGAAGGTGAGGATCTCCTCCTCTGTGCCGGTGGACCAGCCGAGGAGCGCCAGGTAGTTGACTAGTGCCTCCTTGATGAAGCCCTGGGCGATGTAGTCGGAGATGGCGGTCTGGCTTTTCCGCTTGCTCATCTTCGTCCGATCGGGATTGAGGATGAGCGGCAGATGGGCAAATACGGGCTCCGAGTAGCCGAGCGCTCGGAACAGGAGGATGTGCTTCGGCGTGTTGGAGAGGTGATCCTCGCCCCGGATCACGTGGCTGATCTTCATCGCCGCATCGTCCACCACCACCGTGAAGTGGTAGAGCGGGGTGCCGTCCCCGCGGACGATCACGAAGTCCCCACCGAGGTTCGTCGTGTCGAACTCCACGCGACCGCGGACCGCGTCATCGAAGCCGACGACTCCGGGCGGAACCCGGAACCGGGTGGCTGAAGAAGCGCCCTCAGCGAGTCGCGCGGCTCGCTCGTCCGCGGTCAGCAGGCCGCAGCGCCCGACGTACTTGGGCGGGAGATGGGCGGCCTCCTGCGCCTTTCGATCCGCGTCCAGCACTTCTGGCGTGCAGAAGCACGGGTAGGCGAGGTCCCGGGCCAGGAGTTCGGCCGCAGCAACCGCGTAGCGCTCGAGGCGTTGCATCTGGCGGTACGGACCGTACGGCCCGTGGTCACCACCTCCGGCCGCGCCTGGACCCTCGTCCCAGGTGATGCCGAGCCAGTGCAGCCCTTCGAGGATGTCCGCCTCGAAGGCAACGGTGCTGCGGGCCACGTCAGTGTCCTCGAGGCGGAGGAGGAACGTTCCCCCGGTGTGGCGGGCATAGAGCGCGTTGAACAGCGCCGTTCGGGCGGTCCCGATGTGGAGGGGCCCCGTGGGGCTCGGGGCGATGCGGACGCGGATATCGGTCATGGGAGGATTCTAGGGGCGAGGCGGAACGCGATGAAACAGCGCCGGGTCTGCAACTCCCGTGAGCACCCGGACGAGCCCGGCCGGCCGCAGTCCGAGCGTCGCACGGCCCAAAGGCCCGTCGAGCGTCAGCGAGTCCAGCGACTCCGAGCGGGCGAGAACCGTGACCTGAGCGCCCGGGCGGAGACCGCGAGCTTCGAGGTAGGACAGCAAGCCTGGATCCTCTTCCGCCACTTCGGTGATTCGATAGATCGTGACGCGATCTCCGGCGGCCGATTCGGACAGGGGCGTGCCCGCGGGTCGGCGCTTCGTGGCCTCGACATCGATCGGGTTTCCGTGCGGGCACGTCTCCGGATGCCCCAGGAGCTCATCCAGGCTTGCCTCGACCCGCGGCGAGATGGCCGCCTGGAGCCGCTCAGCTTCCACGTCCGATTCGGCCCAGCCGAGCCCGACGACTTCGGTCAGCAGCCATTCGCACAGCGCGTGACGCCTGAAGATCCCATCGGCGGCGGCTCGACCCGCCGCGGTAAGGACGAGTTCTCGACCCTCGGCCTGCATCACGAGACCATCGGCAATGAGCCGCCGGAACATCTCGCTCGCGGCCTGCGGGCTGACGCCGACCTTGCGACCAACCTGAGCGGCCGTTACCCGGGCCCCGTCCCCGGTCATGACCCGCAGCTTGAGGAGGTATTCCTGGGCGGCGGTGGACATCTCGCGACCGCCGTGGCGACGCGAGGCGCTCTGCGATGTCATCGGTGGAGCATACGACTCAACCCGCTCGACGCAGGGCCAGGGTCCGGGCGAGGGCCAGCGCCACCCCAACGAGCCAGACAACGGCCAGGACGCTGAACAGCGATGCAGGACCGTAGACCGGGTCGTAGGAGGCACCACCCGCCACGAGCGTGGCCGCCGCCGGGAACGCGAGGAGCGTCACGGCAATGGTTCCGCCCACCAGCAGTCGGGCAGCTGCGGGGACCAGAAACAGCGCGCCGATGATCGCCAGCTGAGCGAACCAGGGATAGGCGGACGCGATGCTCGTGCATGAAGCTGAGAAAACTGCACAGCCGGTCACCCAGCTGATCACCGACGCCGCGGCGATCCCCAACGGCGGCCAGGCCAGGAGGGCCAGGATCAGCCGCCGATTGGGGCTCCGCTCAACGCGCGCCGAAAGGGCGGTTGCGGCCTGCCGCACGCCGAGATCAACCGAGTCACGATCGGGGTCGGACCGAGAATCCGGCCCCGGGCCCGCGCCGGGCGAGAAGTCGTGGCTGTATGGGCCAGGCTCGCCGGCGGTTCGGGCACGCCGCTGTTCGGCGTCGGATGCTCGCGCCCGTGCCGCCTGCGCGGCCCACGCCCTGGCGGCAGCTTCGGCCCGGGCGTTGGCCTCGTCGTTGGTCTGATCCGTGGCCGAGGCCTCGTCACCATCGGCCGCAGTGCCGCGTGCTGCCGAGCGCTCGGCCCGTCTCGTCTCGGCCCGCGCAGCCCGATCGGCCGCACGACTCTGGTAGTCGGGCCCGTGTTTGCGGGGGTCCGCGTATTCGCGCGGATTGACCGTCCAGTACTCGCCGCTGGTCGGTCCGTACCACGACGCTCCCTGCCAGGTCGGATCGTCTGAATGCACGACCTCGTCGTACGTCGTGGACCCGAACGTCGCTTTCCTGGTTGCCCGACGTCGAGGTTCTCCGGAACCCGCGGGGCCTGATGATTTCGATGATGTCGAGCGACGTCGGCCAGTCGAGCCTTCGGTACGGTTCGGACCGGCGGTCGGTCCCGCCGAACCGCCCGGGGGTTCGGCCTTCGACTCATGGGCGCGCCGGGGGTCGGCCCGCCCAGGGTCGGCCCGCCC
>JBDTOF010000316.1:0-2802 GCA_039933375.1 Chloroflexota bacterium | reverse complement strand
GATTGCCGGAACTGCAGCTACGCCGCCGCACTCGACTGCGATGGCAACTGCGGCGTCTGCCCCCACAACGGCTACTGTCCGTGCGTGAACCCCGTCGTCGCCCGGAGCAAGTCGGCTCTCCGACTGATCGAGCTCCGTCCGATCCTGCTCCAGGATCTCCAGGTCCGGAACTGATGGACGCGCCGTCCATCCGGGACCTGGTGGAGCGGATCCGGTCGACCTCGGGGCGTCTTTGACCTCGGGACCAAGGAAGCTCAACTAGCGTCACTCGACGCCCGCGGCGCCGAACCCGACTTCTGGGAAGATCAGCGGGGCGCGCAGACCGTCCTCCGCGAGGCCGAGGGTCTGCGCGACGAGGTCACGCTCTGGCGAGGCGTCGAGAAGCGGGCCGAGGACCTCGCCGAGCTCCTGGGCCTCCTCCAGGACTCGCCCGACCCCGAGACCGAGGCGGACGTCCAGCGCGAGGCCGATGACCTCGAGCGCGTCTTTGCCCGGGAGCGGACGCTCCTCCTGTTCGGCGGCGAGTTCGACGCCAAGAACGCAGTACTCACGATCTCGGCCGGGGCCGGCGGGACCGAGGCCACCGACTGGGCCGACATGCTGCTCCGGATGTACCTGCGCTGGGCCGAGCGCCATCGCTTCAAGGCGGATGTCATCGATTCGACCGAGGGCGAGCAGGCGGGGATCAAGAGCGCCACAGTCAGCGTCACCGGTCGATTTGCGTTCGGCTGGCTCCGGGCAGAGCGTGGCGTGCACCGGCTCGTCCGGATCAGCCCGTATGACGCCCAGAAGCGCCGCCAGACGACCTTCGCCCTGGTCGAGATCATGCCCGAGGCCGACGACGACGTGGCCATCGAGTTGAACTGGGACGACATCCGGGTCGATACCTTCCGCTCGTCGGGCGCCGGCGGGCAGCACGTCCAGAAGACCGAATCGGCGATCCGGCTGACCCACAACCCGACCGGGATCGTGGTGACCTGCCAGAACGAGCGATCGGCCACCCAGAACAAGGAGCTTGCGATCAAGGTCCTCAAGTCCCGCCTGCTGGAACTGGAGCTCGAGAAGCGGGAGGCGGAGCTCCAGCAGCTTCGCGGCGAGCACGTCAGCGCGGGCTGGGGCAACCAGATCCGGAGCTACGTCCTCCACCCGTACCAGATGGTCAAGGACCTCCGCAGCGGCCACGAGACGTCGAATACCGGAGCGGTCCTGGACGGGGACCTCGATACCTTCATGCAGGCCGAGCTCGAGCGTCTGGCCACGGGACGACCCGCAACGGCAGCGGGCGATATCGGCGATACCGAGTGACGGGCTCGATGGGCGGGCGATGAGCCTCCCGGCGGGGCTGACGCTTCGGCCGGCGACCGAGGCGGACCTGCTCGCTTGCGAAGACGTCTGGCGGACCGGCCTGAACGACTATCTCCTGCCGCTCGGTCAGCATGAGATCCCCGCCGACAATCCGTCCCTCCGTCAGCTGCACGCCCATCTCCTGGTAACGGATCCGACCCGATTCTGGGTCGTGACCCGGCGGGACGAGTCGGGCGACGACCGCGTGATTGCGTTCGCCGCAGCGACCCTTCGCGAGACGGTCTGGTTCCTCTCGATGCTCTTCGTCCTCCCCGACGCGCAACGCTCCGGGATCGGTCGGTCGCTCCTGGATGCGGTGCTGCCGGCCCCTGGAGAGGCCGGAGTTCTCGCCGTGACGACCGATTCGGCGCAGCCCGTCTCGAATGGCCTGTACGCGGCCCACGGCATGGCGCCGCACCTGCCGATGTTCAACCTCGTCGGGCGCCCGTGGCGCCAGGCGGCCCTGGTTCCGCTCCCCGACGGGATCACGGCCGAAGCCTTCGACGCGTCCGCGCCGGCCGAACGGGACCGCGCCCTCGAGGACGAGGTCGCCGCGCTGGACCGTGAGGTCGTGGGCTTTGCCCACCCCATGGATCACGGGTACCTCCGCGCCGCTGGCCGGGTCGGGGTCGCCTACCGCAATGGGTCCGGGTCCCTGCTCGGCTACGGCTACACCTCCGAAGCCGGCCGGCTTGGGCCAGTCGCCGTTCGGGACGCCGACTTGCTCGCCCCGGTGGTCATCCATCTCCTCGATGCCGTGCTGCCGCGGGGAGCGTCGGCCATCTGGGTACCAGGAGCCGCTGGGCCGACCCTGGAAATGCTCATTCGCAGCGGCCTGCGAATCGAGGGGTTCCCGGCGCTCCTGTGCTGGACGAAGCCGTTCGCGGATTTTGCCCGCTACGTTCCGATCTCCCCTGGCCTGATCTAGCCCGACGCCGACCCTGGTCGCCTCGCCGGGTCGTGGCGCTTCGAGCAGGGCGGTGGTAGCCTCAGCCCCGACGTGGCTCCCTCCGATGTGCCCCGGGCCCGGAGTCTCGCGAGGTTGCGGCCAACGCCCAGCGTTTGCCGCACAGCACCGCGGAGACGACCTTGACAACCACCGCCGTCGGCCCCGAGGCCATCTCCCTGGAACGCGGCGCGCTCGTGCCCGACCGTAAGCCGGTCCTCATCCTCAACGACGTCACAAAGCGGTACCCCAACGGTCGAGAAGCCCTCCGCGAGGTCGACCTCGTGGTCCCGGAAGGCGACTTCGTCTTTCTCGTCGGCCCGAGCGGAGCCGGCAAGTCAACCCTCATGAAGCTGATCATCCGCGATGAGCTGGCGACGAGCGGCGAGGTCATCCTCGACGGCGAGAACCTGGCCAGGCTGCCCCGGCGCAAGGTGCCGCGCGTCCGGCGCAAGATCGGCGTGGTCTTCCAGGACTTCAAGTTGCTGCCGACCAAGACGGTCCGGGAGAAC
>JBDTOF010000315.1:0-1831 GCA_039933375.1 Chloroflexota bacterium | reverse complement strand
CCGCCGGGTGTCGAGGTGGCGAGCAGCCCGGGGGAGGCAAAGACGCGGTAGCCAAGACCGCCGACCTCAATGACCAGCGAATCGGCGGCGACGGCACCCACGATCCCGTCGAGCGATGCGATCATCGGCTGCGGCTCGTAGTCCGGGCCCTCGCTGCTCCTGGAGAGGACTTCCGCTCCTCTGCCAGTGCCGCACGGACGGCGCGCTCGTAGGACGACTCTCCGGCGACCTTCGGCGCAACGGCCGCGCGGTCCATGATTGCCGCACCGGGGAGCGTGCCTCCGCCCTCTCGTTCGCTGTTCGCTGCCCAGATCGCAACGGCCAGCGCATCGGCAGCATCGTCCGGCCGAGGCGCTTGGTCCAACCCGAGGCAGATGGCCACCATCCGGCCAACCTGGGTCTTGTCCGCCGCGCCGGAGCCAGTGACCGCCAGCTTGACTTCACTCGGCGTGGCTTCTCGGATCAAACGGCCGGATTGCGCGGCCGCCAGCAGGACGACCCCACGCGCCTGGCCCACGGCAAACGCGGTCTGCGCGTTGCGCGAGAAGAACAGACGCTCCACGGCCACGAGGTGCGGATCGTAACGAGCGATGAGGTCCGTGAGGAACGTGTGGATCGCCAGGAGTCGCTCCGGGAGACCCAGCTCCGAGCTCGTCTCGAGACAGCCGACGTCGATGAGCCGCAGTTTCGCGCCAGTCCGTTCGATGAGCCCCCAGCCGAGGGCCGCGGTGCCTGGGTCAATACCCAGGACGATCATCCGGCGACCTCGGCAAAGACGTCCTCGGGAATATCGAAGTTGGCCGTGACCCGCTGGACGTCGTCGAGATCTTCGAGCATCTCGATCAACCGCAGGTTCTGCCGAGCCCGATGGGCGTCCAGCTCGACGGTCGTCTTGGCGATCATGGCGTTCTCGGCCGACTCGATGGTGATGCCCGCCATCTCGAGCTCCCGGCGGATCCGCTCGAGGTCGGATGGCTCGGTATAGACCTCGATGGACCCGGGATCCGAGGTATCCACGTCGGCCGCGCCGGCATCGATCGCGGCGAGCGCCACCCCATCCGCATCGGCGGCCGACGAGGTGACGGAGATGAGTCCCCGAGGCTCGAACTGCCAGGCGACGGCTCCACTCCCGGCGAGTGACCCGCCCGCCTTGGTGAACATCGAACGCACATCGGACGCCGTGCGATTGCGGTTATCTGTGGCCGCTTCGACGAGGACGGCCACGCCACCGGGGCCGTAGCCCTCGTAGACGATCTCCTCGTACGCATCGCCCTCGGCGGCAGACGTGGCTCGCTCGATGGCTCGCTTGATGTTGTCGAGCGGCATGTTGACCGCGCGCGCCTTGTCCATTGCCAGCCTGAGACGGTAGTTGGCGTCGGGGTCGCTGCCGCCGGTCCTGGCCGAAACCATGATCTCGCGGGCGACCTTGGTAAAGAGTGCCCCGCGCTTCGCGTCGGTGACACCCTTCTGGCGCTTGATCGTGGACCACTTGGAATGACCAGACATCGGGCGCGAGTATACCGGACTATCATGGCCAGACCGCCCGCGGCGTGTCCCCCGCGGCCCGCTTCGACCCCTCCGCCAGCAGAGAGGACCGATCGTTCATGACCATGAAGAACGTCGACCTGCCCCACCTACGGAGCGTCGTCCTGGCCGGTCACGCCGGCTCCGGCAAGACGACGCTCGGCGAACAGCTCCTCTTTCGAGCCAGCGCCATTCCTCGCCTCGGGCGGGTGGACGACGGGACGTCGCACCTCGACTTCGAACCCGAAGAGCAGAAGCGACATGAATCGCTGAGTCTTGCGGTCGCGACGTTCGAGACTGACGACAC
>JBDTOF010000314.1:0-2760 GCA_039933375.1 Chloroflexota bacterium | reverse complement strand
GGCTGAGCTCCGCAACCGCCACGGACCCCGGGTGCGTGTTGGCCAACAGGAACCGACGACGTGACCACGCGTTGCGAACGGATCGAAGCGGCTCCAGCGAGACCCGGGGGTCGAGGGCGACCACGGCCGAGCCCCAGTTGCGGTGACCGGCCATCTCGCCGTAGACAGCACGATCGCGACCAAGATCGATCGGTGGAACGGCCTCTTGCACGAGCGCGACATCTGCCCCGATGTCGGCGGCGAGATAGCCCCAGGCCGCTCGACGGCTGTCGGTCGGCAGCATCGGCTGACGCCAATGGTTGAGATTCCACGTGGCGAGACGCAGGTGGGTGGCCGGTTCAGGGTCAATCGAGTCTTGTTCCATCAAGACGATGGTGACCGATGGCCGTGCCACCTACGCTGTCACGACGTCGTCGCCGAGCCCGCTTTCCGCGCCGAACCGGCCTCGTTGCCGCTGCCGCCTCAATCTCCCGGGAGGCGCGGATGCAGATCTTGCGCATACCAGCGCAATCGTGGCGGTTGTGCTCGAGCAGCCGCGCCCATTTGCCCGCCTGGAGAGCCGTCAGGGGCCGACCCTTCTCGAGCGTGGGCCGAAGGTCCCGGATCGTCTTGCCGACGTGGCCGGAACCGGCACCTGCCGGCACCTCGTAGCCGACGAGCTCGAGGTAGGCGGAGAGCTTCCCATCCGTCGGCTTGTCGGCCCGATGCAACTGCCAGGCCCAGCTCTTCGCGACGGCCAGGGCGTTGACGTAGCGGCGCTCGAACCGGGCGACGAGGTCGGGATCCTCGTCGGCCAGGGAACGGACCACCTTGAGATCGTATTGGCTCCAAGACACGATCCGGCGATCCCCGCGCTCTGCTCGCTGGACGGCGGTCTCAACGGCCTTCCGGAAGGCTCGGGACGCGGGGCCTGCGGCCTCGAAGACCGGATCGAGCACCGCCTGGAAGACGCTCGGCTCGGTACCCTTGCGGCCACGGCGGAGGATGCCGAGGAGCACGGGGGGCTTCCCGCGCCCGCCCTCGAAGTCGATGTAGAGCGCCCGCTGCGCCTCGGCGGCCGTAAGGCGCTTGAACTGGATCCGGAGCGAGTCGTCGGTGGTCATGGATGCTCCCGAAGCTGGCTGGTCGCTGGAACACGTGAGCGTCTCAGTCATAGTGGCTGCCCCGGGCCGCCGCATCCCGGACCCAGTTCTCCCTGGTGGATCGGCACTTTGGACAGCGGGCGGGTGCGTCGTAGCGGAAGTGACCGCCGCACGCACATGGCTCGAGGGTCAACTCGGCGGCCTCGTGGTAGCCGGCCCGATCCAGCGGCTCGCCCTGGAACTCCTGCCGGATCCGTTCGTCCATCGCGGCCCGGGCTACGGCGTACGGTCGCGAGAGTCCCTTGATGAACCGGAGGTGGATGTCTCCGAGGGACTCATGCGAAATGGCCGTCGATCCCCCGCATGCGTCGCAATGGAGGAGATCGAAGAAGAACCCGCCCCCGTTGCGGACCATGAACTTCGTCCCGCACACCTCGCAGATGTGTCCGCTGGCTGAACCCATCGCATCCTCCGACTGACTGCCCCGGTGCCTCATCCGGACGTCGGGTGAGTGGCCCTCGAGACTGCTCCTTTCGGTCTAAGCGACGCCGTCAAGGGGCTCGGCAGCGAAGCTGCCCGTGCGCGACTCGTGGACGCGCGCGCGGGCGCAAAGGCGAGGAATGGGCCGCGGCTGGCCTGCCAACCAGCGGAACCCGCGCCGCCCGGCGAGCCGTTTGACGTCGCGCACGTCCCTGCCCGACCGCGCGCGCGTAGAACTGCGCGCCCGCCCGCCCGCGACGACGTGCGCGGATCTGCGCGTGCGTGCGCGCTATCAGTAGAGGGGCCATAGAAGGGCCATTCGCCACCGAAAGGAGCAGCCGTGATCATCGACCTGACAATCCGCGAGGAGATGCTGCGCGCCATCGAGACCGGCCTCATCTGGTCGGCTCCCCAAGGCGCCATCGAGGACGCGATGGTGCGCATTGCCCTTGGCCTGGTGCCCGAGCCCGCCAACCTGCCGGCCGAGGTGGCCGACATCATCCGCAACCTGCGGGCATCTGAGGATCGTGACCCGGGCACCTTGGCTCGCAGGCTGGTGAAGCTGCGATGAAGCACACCCTGTCTGACTGGTCGAGGCGCGGGACGACTACCCCGTGAGCACCGCGGCCTATCGCAGATCGAACCGGGAGCGCATCCGCGAGCGGGCACGTGCCTACCGCGAGGCGGACCGGGAACGACTGCGTGAGTACAACGCCGCGTACTACCGCACTCATCGCGGTACACGGGCGGGTCGGTCGAGCAAGCCAGTCCCGTGCAATCCGAACCTGCGCTTCGGACCGGTGGCGGGATCCGAAGAGGAGCGAATTGCCCGTCTGAACGTGGCCACCGTGGTGCTCCGCGCGTTCTTGGCTGCAGATCTCGAGCCCGGCGCAGTGGCCAAGGCCTACTTCCGGGACGCGCTGGACGAGGACCGCGCCCTGGAGCAGCTGTTTGACGCGCGAGCCGCGGCGCGTCTGGTGGCCGCCGCCCCGAGTCGCCTCGCTGTCCGCCGCGTCGCGAACTGAGAAGAGATAAACGCCCACGGAAAACCCGTGCGAAGCATTGAAATCGACCCGCCCATGCGGTAGAATTAGGGGGTCGCGAAAGCGGCACGCATCGAGAGCGCCGGAGAGCCACAGCTCGACGAAGGCGCGGCAACCAGCGGTCCACCCAGGATCGAAACGGTGCCAATGCTGTG
>JBDTOF010000313.1:0-4446 GCA_039933375.1 Chloroflexota bacterium | reverse complement strand
TGCGCGTCCATCAGCGCCGCGCGCTGTGTCAGCGTGACCAGCTGGTTGGCGAGATCCACCACGTCCTTCGATGAGGCGCCTTCTCCGAGGCCGGCAAGCTTGTCGGCGGCCGCGTGGCGACGAGACTGGTGGCGCGTCGCCTCGGTTGTCGCCTGGCCGACGAGGAGGTCGATCTCGGCGATTTCACGTTCGAGACCGGCCGCTTCGGCCGCCAGCTGGTCGGCGAGTTCGGACGGTGTCGTCATTCGATGCGAGGGGTTGGCAGCGGGTTGCCGCTCAATCCTCGGGCATCTTGATCCAGCCCTGGCGCATCGCGTAGACGACGGCCTGGGTCCGGTCGTTCACGGAGAGCTTGCGGAGGATCGAGCTCATGTGGTTCTTCACGGTCTGCTCGCTGATCGTCAGCGTGTAGGCCACCTGCTTGTTGGTCATGCCCTGGGCGATGTTGTCCAGGATCTGGACCTCGCGCGGAGAGAGCGGCGCGAAGATCGGCTGCGCCTCCTGGCCGTAGACCGCGAGCTCGCGGAATTCCTTGAGGACCCGCGAAGCCACCGACGGCTGGGCGAAGACGGTGTCGTTGATCAGGTACTCACCCGCGGAGACACGGCGGATGACCGTGACCAGGTCGTCAGGGCTGATGTCCTTGAGGATGAACGCGGCGGCGCCGGCCTTGATGGCATCGAAGAGGGCATCCTCGTCTTCCTTCACGGCCAGGACGATGATCGAGACCGAGGGTAGCTCGCGTTTGATTCGCTGGGTCGTTTCGATCCCGCCCGGCGACGGCAGGGACAGGTCCATCAGGATGATGTGCGGCGATGTCTCGAGCGCCGCGTCCATCGCGCTGCGCGCGTCCTCGGCCTCGCCAACGACCTCGAGGTCCGATTCCTTGGACAGGATCTGGGCGATCCCCACGCGGAAGAGGACGTGATCGTCCACGATCACGATGCGCGTCGGTTCCTCACCGGGGCGCCGCCGGCGCTCGGGACCGCTGTATTCCATCGCGCTCATGTGGTCTCCTCTTCTCCCCGCGGAACGGCAAGCCGCACCGTGGTGCCGCCGCCTGGTTGGGATCGTACTTCGAATTGCGCGTCGATCGATTCTGCACGCTCGCGCATGAATTGCAGTCCGTACGCGGGCCGCGAGCTGTTCGGCTTGGCATCAGGATCGAATCCGCGCCCGTTGTCATGGACCTCGACCAGCCACAAAGTGTCGTCCGGGACGGCCCGGATCGTGACGCGCTGCGCCTCGGCATGGCGGCGGACGTTCTGGAGTGCCTCCTGGATGATCCGCAGGACCACCAGCTCCGAACCGTCCGACATGTCGTCGATGGCCGGATCGACGTCCACCGCGATGTTGATGCCCAGGATGCCGCCGACCTGGTCCGCGATGTCCCGGATGGCACCGGCGAGGCCGAGGTCGGCGAGGATCGGCGGGCGCAGCTGGCTGATGTAGGCGCGCATTTCGCCGAGCTCGCGGCGAAGGGTGTCCCGCAGGAGCCGGATCTCGGCGAGCGCGAGCACCGGGTCCCGATCCAGCTGGCGTTCGATGATTTCAAGCTGGAAGACGGCATTGGAGAGCACCTGCGCCGGTCCGTCGTGGATCTCGCGTGCCAGCCGCGATCGCTCGGCTTCCTGGGCCTCGACCGCCCGCTTCTGGAGATCACGGTTGGTGAAGCGCGCCGATCTGCTGGATGCGGGGCGGGCGTCGGCTTCCCGCGGCCCTGGGATCTCGGTCTTCGGCTCGCTGTTCATGCGCCGCGAGTATACGGTCGTCGCGAGGGCGTACCGGGTCCGGGGCCGCGAATCGGTCATGGGCAGATGATCCTGAGAACCACCACGCCCGCGAGCGGGTCCTCGGGCCCGGACGCCGCAAGCGGCACCGGCTCAAAGCACCGGCGACCGGTCGGGTCCGTTGTGGCAACGCCTGGCCAGATTCCGGCGGTGTCGTCCGCGACGATCACGAGCTTCGTGCCAGGGAAGGCCCGAGCGAGATCGAGCACCGCATCTGGGGATTCGTTTGGGAGGGCCAGCGACCGTGTGCCGGTTGCCTCGGCCATCCAGATCGGGAAGTTCGTGATGACGGCCCCGTCCACCGGTAGTGGCGCCCCTGCCGCGGCCAGCGCCACCGGCAGTGCCGCGTAGCGATCCCGGGTTTCGTCCCCACCTCGCCCGAAGGCTGGGAGGAGGGCAGCAGTGAAGAGGATGCCTGCGGCGATGCCGGCTCCAGGCCCGAGCCAGGCCACAGGGCGCGTCCAACTGCGGCGACGCCCGACTGCAGCGATCAAGCCATCGAGCGCGAGGAGCGCCGAAAGCACAAGGAGGACCTGCACGGCGGCGGCGGCGTGGAGAAATGTCCCCCACAGAGTCGAAACTGGGAAGAGGAGCGTCGTCGCCGCGAAGGTCAGCAGGGCGAAGATGACGAGCAGACGAAGGGCCGACCCGTGGGCGGTCCATGGCAGGGTGACGAGCCCGATCGCCGCGATCGGGATCCCCGGGAGCAGCAGGACGCTCAGGAGGTTGTGGACGAAGCCGTCCCACCGGAGGCCGGCGAGCGCCGGTGCGCCCGCGGCGAGGTATCGGGATAGCGTGGGCGGATTGCTCCAGGCGAAGATGTCGTGGCCCTCAAGCGAGAGAGCGTTGGTCAGCGCCTGACCCGGGAGTGGGCTACCGAACACGATCCAGTCCCGGATGGCCCACGGGGCAAAGACCAGCATGGCCGGGATTGCGGCCCCCACCACCATCCGCACCCAGCCTCGGATTCCGGACCCGGACTCCCGGGCGATCCCTCGCGCCACGATCAGCCAGCCCAGTGCCAACCAGGCCGCCTCGTTCCTCGTGAGGGCCGCGAGCCCAAGGACAACCCCTAGCGCCAGCACGCGCGTGTCTGACAGGCGCGCGCCGCGTGGATCCCGGGCGATGCGTCCCGCCAGCAGGCAGGCGATCAGCACCAGCGCCCCGAACGGCATCGTCGAATCAGGCAGGGTCGAGTGGAGAACGAGGGGCAGGAAGACGCCTGCCGTCAGGCCCGTCCCGACGGCCACGGACCGAGCCCGTCCGGGGCTCAGGCCACGGTCTGCCGCGACATCTGCCGCAAGCCGCCAGGCGAGGACCGCCAGGAGCGCTCCGACGGCAATCGACGACCACTGGGCGGCCGCGAACGTCGCCCCGAGAAGTGCCATCGGGATGGCGGCGAGGAACGACGGTAGCGGGAGCCAGACTTCGAAAGCCGGCCGCGGGAATACCAATGGCGGGGTGCCGTAACTCCAGATCGCGTTCGTGACCAGGCCTCTTCCCTCGAGCAGGCTCCGCGCGACCCCGATGTAGTAGGCGGTGTCCTCGGGCCGCGGGAAGGTGATGATGGATGCGGCCCAGATGCGGACGGCCAACGCGACCGCAGCGACGACGAGTGCGGACAGCCAGGCCTCTCGGCGTGTCATCCGCCGGCCCCGCAGCGCGCGTCGTCGGGCGCGGTGCAGACCGGATAGAGGGCCAGCCGCGGTACGGAGCCGCCATCACTGACCGTGAAGGCTGCGGGGCCGATCCAAGCCGGATGAATCTCGCCGAGGAGCACGGGACCGAGGGCCCGGGCAGCGTCATCACGCTCGATCACCAGCCAGCGGATGTCATAGGCTCGGGCGACGGCTTCGATGGTCTCGATCGGATCGTCCGGGCTCACCACGCCGGGCCGACCGGTCCAGTACTTGACCCCGGCGGCATCGATGGACATCACGCGGTCGGTGGCAGGTATGTTCATGCGGTCGAGCTGGGCGGCCAGCTCGATCCGTGGCTGGCGCGTCTCGTCCCAGCGAGCGGTAACGGGCTTGGCAAAGACGCCCGCCGTTGCCACGACCAGCGCCACGATCCCCCAGGTAAGCAGTGCGCCCGCTCTTCGCTCGTCCCACGATCGGCGCCGCGACGCGATCGCGCTGACAAGGATCAGAACCCCCTCCATCGACAGGATCGCGGCATGCGGAGCCAGGCCAATCGCGGAGTGGATGAAGGCCCCGCCGGGCACGTGAAGCGGATACAGGATCGTGGCGGTCAAGAAGACGACGCCGGTGTAGACGAACCATGGTGTGAAGTCGCGGGACCGCGCCCTGCCAATGGCGCCCAGCAACATGAACGGGATCAGCACCACCGAGCCGATGACGACCACGAAGTTCCCGGTGGCCGACCACAATCCGTCAAGGCGGCTCGCGACGATGGCGCCCCAGCCTTGGTCCAGGAACTGCTGGAGGCTCGGGTGGACGGTGATCGAGTTCCACTCGCTGATGCTTCGGATCCAGAGTGCGGCGCCGCTGGAGCTGGTCGGCGAGATGGAGCCGAAGACCGCCAGCTGGCGAGCCCACCACGGCCCCATCACCAGCAGGAATAGCGCCAGGCAGCCGACGGCAGCGGCGAATGAGATCGGGCGGCGATCCTCGACATGGACCCAGCTCCCCGAGCC
>JBDTOF010000312.1:0-9690 GCA_039933375.1 Chloroflexota bacterium | reverse complement strand
GGCACTTGATGTCGAAGAACTTCTCGGCGCCCATCTCGGCCCCGAAACCGGCCTCCGTGCAGACGATGTCGTTGGTCGCAAGGGCGATCCGGTCGGCCAGGATCGAGTTGTTGCCGTGGGCGATGTTGGCGAACGGCCCGCAGTGGACGAACGCCGGCCCGCCCTCCAGCGTCTGGAGCAGGTTGGGCTTGATCGCATCGACCAGGAGGACGGCCATCGAGCCCGCGACCTTGAGGTCCTCGGCCGTGATCGCCTTGCCGTCGCGGGTCGTGGCGAGGACCATCCGGCCCAGGCGGGCACGCAGGTCTTCGAGGTCGCGAGCGAGTGCCAGGACGGCCATGACCTCGGACGCCACCGTGATCACGAATTCCGTCTCGCGCGGGTAGCCGTTGTCCTTGCCGCCGAGGCCGATGACGACCTTGCGCAGGGCGCGATCGCTGATGTCGACGACGCGCGGCCAGAGGACGCCGAGGGCATCGATCCCGAGGGCATTGCCGTGGTGGATGTGGTTATCGATGAACGCCGACCCGAGGTTGTGGGCCGCGCCGATGGCGTGAACGTCGCCGGTCAGGTGGAGGTTGAAGTCCTCCATCGGGATGACCTGGCTGTAGCCTCCACCGGCCGCACCGCCCTTGATCCCGAAGACGGGACCCAGGCTCGGCTGACGAATGCAGACCGCGGCTTTGTGGCCGATCAGGTTGAGGCCCTGCGCAAGTCCGACAACCGTGGTGCTCTTGCCCTCGCCGAGCGGCGTCGGGCTCATGCCGGTGACCAGGACGTACTTCCCGCGTGGCCGCTCGGCCTCGAGGCGCTCGATCGCCGACAGGCGGATCTTGGCCTTCGTGAAGCCGTACGGCTCCACCTCGTCGTCCCGGAGCCCCAGCTCGCGCGCAACGTCGAGGATCGGTCGGGGCGTCACGGAGCGTGCGATCTGGAGGTCGGACGGGAAACTCATGAAACTCCTCTGACGGCGGGGTCGGGGCGCTCGTCGGCCTGCCGTTGAGCCGCGCGAACCAGGTGAGCGAGAAGCAGTGCGTTGGTCAGCGGCCCGACGCCGCCAGGGACCGGGGTGATGGCGCCCGCGACCTCGCGGACCGAGGCGAAATCGACGTCGCCGACCAGGTGGCCGTTCACCACGTTGATCCCGACATCGATGATCACGGCTCCGGGCTTGACCATGTCACCGGTCAACAGGCCAGGATGGCCGGCCGCGACGACGATGATGTCCGCTCGCCGCGTGTGGGCGGCCAGGTCTCGAGTCTTCGAGTGACAGACCGTGACGGTGGCCCCGGTCTTGGCCAGCATGAACGCGACCGGCATCCCGACGACCGGCGATCGACCGATGACGACCGCCTCGGCGCCCACGATCGGGGCGCCAGATCGCTGGAGGACCTCGAGCGCGGCGTGGGCCGTCGCCGGCACGAAGCCCTCGAATCCGAGGCGCAGCAATCCCGCGTTCAGCGGGTGGATCCCGTCGATGTCCTTGGCCGGGTCGATCGCGTCAATGACCGTCCGGATGCCGATTCCCGGTGGGAGGGGCATCTGGACGATGATCCCGGCTACCTGATCATCCGCGCTCAAGCTGCGGACCGCGTCGGCCAGCCCTGCCGCCTGCGTCTCGGCGTCGTCGCCCGGGACATCGACCAGTTGGCCCACGATCCCCGCCTCGATGCAGGCCTTCAGGATCCGGTCCAGGTACACCATCGATGGTGCGGAGCGTCCGCAGACGACGACCGCCAGGCCGGGCGCGTGCCCCTGCGATCGCGTGAACGCGGCGACGTCGGCCGCGACCCGCGCCCGGATCTCCTCGGCAATCGGGCCCCCCTCGAGGAGGCGCGCCTCGGTACGGGTCGTCATGCAGTCATCGGAGATAGCGGAGCCCGCAGCTCGCCACTTGCAACGACCGCGTGGACCGTGGCGGCGAGGGTCGTGATCCGGCCCATGAGGTGTTCGACGCGCTCCGTCGTCTCGGCCGCCCAATCCTCGTCGCCGACCGAGGGAAGGTTCACCAGCACATTCGCGGCTGCTCCCTTTGCGCCCGCGACCGCGAGCAGGGCCGCGACATCCAGGTCGGATGAGGCGTTCACGTTGCAGCGCGCCGCGAGAAGCTCTGCTCCCTCGACGACCTCCAGGCAGGCCTCGACGCAACGCAGCGGAACCTCCGCGGCGACGCGGGCGGCGTCCTCAATCGCTGTCTTGCGCGCGGTCTGCTCGGCCTCGGTCTCGCGCGGCAACTTGAGCGCGGCGGAGAAGGTCGCGTACGCCGCCGCATCCTCGTCCGCGATCCGCAGCAGGCGATCCGCGAGTTCCTGGCCGGCCGCCTTGGTCCGCCGGTGAACATCCGCGTACATCACATACCGGGGGCGACCCTCGGACAGCGAAGCCACCATGGCCACGAGGCCCGCGGCCAGGCTCGCAGCGACGGCCGAGGCGCTGCCGCCGCCGGGAACAGGGTCGGCGGAGGCCAACCTCTCAACGAAGGAATCCAGGGTCAGGCCCCGGAAGTCCGTGGAACTGTCAGTCATTCCATCGATTGTAGGCGAGAGCCGCGAACCTGCGGTAGGCACGGGGCGAGCGCAACTCGAGATTGCACCCGCCCCGCCGCCGACACGACCAGCGATGGAGGAGTCATCGCTGGTGGGCACCGGCCCGAACCACGGTCCGGGCCTCGGAGAGTCTTCGTTGCCGGCGCCGGCGCGGCGCGGTCGGTTCCGCCGCCACGGGTGTCGAGGTTCTACGCGGCGCGGACGCCCTCGTCGAGACCCTCGATTGACCAGCGCTTCGTTCGATGGCGGTACGAGAGGGTCAGGCGCGCCAGTGGCGTATCCACCTCGAAGATGGTCCGCGGACCGATCAGGACCGGGAATGCGGCCGTCTCGTCTCGAATGCCGACGACCCCGGTCACGGGAACGCGCTGTGAATTCCAGGTGATCTCGCGTGGACGGCCGTCGAACCAGTCGGCTCGCACCTGCACGTGGACCGGCTCGACTCGGATCATGGCCACGGTTGGCTCCTTCCGGGGGCGGTTCTCGGTTGTGGCGCTCAGTCGGCCGGGCACTGGACGATCAGAACGGGTGTTCGATATGCTGACAGACTAGACCGAACACCTGTTCGATGTCAAGCCTCTTCTGCTCCGTCACCCGGACCTTCGCGGGCCGCCGTGCCAGCTAGGCTGTCACGCCGGTTCGGGGCCCTCGGAATCAGGGTCCGGAACGACGTCCAGGTCGTGGTCGATGTCCGGATCCGGCATCGGCGGCTCGGCTGGCTCGGCACCGGGACGTCGCTTCCGGCCACTTCGTTCGAGATCGGCGGCGTGCTCGCCTCGTCGCTCCGTGGCGGTCCCGGGATCGCGCTCGAACGGAGCGGGCAGGCCCGTTCGGAGCAGCCTGGCCCGGGTGACGGCTCTCGGCCCATAGCGGCGTCGTAACTCATCGGCTGCCTCGGTGGCCCGTCGGGCTCGGGGATCGTCGGCCTCGAACAGGGTGAGTTGCTCGCGCGGCGCGAAACCGGAGGCAGTCACCCCGAGCAGCCGGATGCGCTTGCCGCGCATCTCGGGACGGGCGAGCTTGAGGGCGGCTCGCCAGATCGGTTCCGTCATGTCGGTCGGCTCGGGCAGCGTGGTCTGCCGGGTGACCGTATCGAACGAGGTGTCGCGGACCTTGACCGTCACCGTGGCCGCCCGGAGCCCGGCGGATCGCAGCCGTCCGGACACACCCTCGGCCATCGAGAGCAGCGTTCGCTCGAGGATCTCCGGATCGGACGTATCGACGTCGAAGGTGTGCTCGTGACCGATCGACTTGGCAGCCCCGGGATCATCGACCGGAGCCGGGTCGATCCCATGCGCCCGATCGACCAGCGAGGCGCCATGGTGGCCGAGCCGGCGAACCAGCGCCGCCCGGTCCATCGCCGCCAGGTCACCGATCGTGGCGACGCCGAAGTCGCTCAACACCGCGGCTGTCGCGGGGCCCACGCCCCACAGCCGCGAGATTGGCAATGGCGCCAGGAACTCGGCCTCCTCCCCGGCCGGAACGACCACCAGGCCATCCGGCTTGCGCAGATCAGAGGCGATCTTGGCGACCAGCTTGGTGGCCGCGACACCGACCGAGGCGGTCAGTCGCAACTCGGCCCGGATCGCATCCTTGATCAGGCGCGCAATCTGCGCCCCTTCACCGAAGAGCGCCCGCGATGCCGTGACATCGAGGAAGGCCTCGTCGATCGAAACGGGCTCGACGAGCGGTGTGAACCGACGAAGGATCGCCATCACCTCGCGACTCGCCCGCTGATAGGCGGCCCCGTTGACGGACACGAAGATGCAGGTCGGGCAGAGGCGTTTCGCGGTCCGGATCGGCATCGCCGAATGGACCCCGAACTTGCGAGCTTCGTATGACGCGGCGCTCACGACCCCGCGATCGCCGGTGCCGCCCATCCCGACGACCACCGGCTTGCCCATCAGCGCCGGATGGTCACGCTGCTCGACCGTGGCGAAGAACGCATCGAGATCGACGTGGAGGATCGTGGGTGTCACGCTGCATTATCCTGCCGGCCATGAGTCGGCGCGAGTGATGGCACTGTCGAGTAAGCCGGTTGCTCCTCGTTCGTCCAAGATGCCAGATCGTCGGCGATCCATGAAGTCATGATCCAGAGCATGTCGAGCGGAAGACCGGCGAAGACCAGCAGCGATCGGCGGTCGCTCACGGGAGATCGCCTGGGACGGATCCGTGGTCTCGCACTGATCGTCGGTGTCGCGTGCATCGCGGCTCTGCTAGGTGCCAAGATCGCCGGTCCGGATGGGCCGTGGCTTTGGAACCTTGATCTCCCGAAGATCGACTATCCCCTCGCCAGTTTCTTCCACGACGCTCTCCGAGCCGGTCGCTTGCCATTGTGGAACGACAATCTGGGCCTCGGTTTCCCGCTATACGCCGAGGGGCAGATTGGGGCGTTCTATCCGCCCAATTGGCTGATTTACCAACTCCCTCCGCTGCAAGCGCTCGACCTGAGTCGCTTCGTCCACCTCGTAATACTCGGCTCAGGGACCGGGATCCTCGGCGCGCGCGTCAGCGGCTCTTGGACGGCGGGGGGCCTAGCCGCGGGCGCCATTGTCTTGTCGGGCGGAGTGATCACAAAGCTCGAGTGGACGAACATGGTCGCAGCCTTTGCCTGGACGCCATGGATCCTCCTGCCGATCATTCGCCGTCCCGCACCAACCCGGCTCGGATTCGTGGCAAGCGCGGGCATCTGGGGTCTTGCGGCGCTTGCTGGCCATCCGAACATCTGGGCCTTCCAAGGAATCGCAGCGATCATCATCCTCGTCGCCGTCAGCCCTCGGCCGATGACCTTCCTCCGGGTCGTAGCATTCGGCGTCATAGGCGTCGCCGTCGGGGCGGTCCAGATCTTCCCGACTCTGCTCCTCGTTTCGCTGTCGGACAGGGCGGGAGGCCTGGATCCGGCAGCTCTCTTCAATAACTCAGCGACGGTCTACGACGGGCTCGGAGCGGCATTCGCGAATGCGTTCGTCCTCACTGGTAGCAACGGTTGGGATCTGAGTACAACCTGGCACCCTAATGGGTTCTTCGGGATCCTCGAAGCCGGAGCCTATGTCGGCCTGCCCATCCTCGGACTCGCTGCCAATGGACTCCGATCCCGCCGCAGTTGGCCCTGGTTCGCCGTCGCGGGAGTGATGATCGCCTTGCCGGTTTTGGGTTCATTCCACCCGAAGATCTGGGCGCTGATTCCAATACTGAACGGGCTTCGCCATCCAGTTCGGGCGTACATGTTCGTGGACCTTGCCCTGATCATGGCCGCCACCATCGGGATCGCTCGCCTGGGAAGATCGCCGTCGATCGCGCGGCGACTCGCACAATGGCATGGCCCAGCCGTCGTTCTTGTGTCGGCCTGCGCTGCTTACGGGCTTATGGCCGCAATCGAGTTGGACTCGATTGTCACTCCCTTCGGTGCAGTCGGATCTCCCGAGGCCGAGGCGGTCCGCGCGAAAGCTATTCCGGTCTTGTTCCAGCCCGTCCCGCTCCTGCTGGAGCTCGCCATTGGGCTGATCGCGGTGGCCGCGATCCGGCTCTGGCACGACCAGCGGGCCTCTCGGGGCGTCATTGCGGTACTCGCCATCCTGCCACTGCTACTGTTCTCCCCGGCCGCAAACGGCACGCACCTGGCAGACGCATTCGATTGGTCCGCCACGCCGTTCGTGTCCGCAATGCGGGCCGCGAATGCGCACCGCGTCCTGACGATCGAAGAGCCGGGATGGTACAACGGCATGCCGGACCAACTGGCGATGGCGGGTGTCCCCGACCTGCGGATGTTCTCGTCGCTCAATCTCAAGGCCAGCGATGAAGTGCTTGCGCGTCTTCGGTCGCCCGACGCTAACCCGGCAGAGCGCCGCGCACTGGGCATCGACATCGTTGTGACCTTCGACAGGCCTTGTCCAGGCGTACAGGTGGCCAAGGTCGAGGACAACCAGGCCGCGATCTGCCGAGACCCTCTTGCGGCTCGGCCACCGTACTGGATACCGCGAGACGCGGTCATCGAAACCAGCCCGGAGCACATTGAATCTGCGATCCAACCCAACGACGCCGTGATAGATGTCACGCGTGTCGCCACGTCGTCCATCGCGGCGACCGTCTCGAGCCGCGATGAGGGCAGTGCGGTCTTCGCAATGGACGCACCCGCCCCTGGCTGGCTGTTCGTGGACCGAGCATGGTGGCCAGCGTGGCAAACAACTATCAACGGATCCAGTCTTGCTCCGAGTCGTGCGGAAGGGGGCCAGCTATTCGCGGTGGGCGGGGGCCTGCTCATGGTCCATCAGGAACTCGTTCCGTGGGACGCGTATCTAGGCCTCGGGATCGGGGCTGGAGTGCTTGTTCTCGCGCTGCTGTGGGCCGTCCGCAGTCCGGCGACCAAGCCTGGGTTGACTTGGGGGGATTGATCTTGTCTATCGGGAGTCAGAAGGCCCAGTGACCAGAGACATACAGGGTCAGGAAGATTCCAAGGAGCAGCGCGGAGGCAACAAACAGCGGCGGCCCTAGCCAAGGGATGCGGCCCAACCTCCCCGCCGCGATAAACATCGGGAAAACGCCGATCAAGTAGCGGGGCATGCTGATCGGCCAACTCAATGAGGTGAAGCTGACGAACGTCACGGCCGTGTAGATCGCGTACGACGGCCGGCGTTCGCTGCCAACAAGCGTCCAAACGAGGGTGAGGGCGAGTATCACGAAGGCTACGAATGGTGCGAGGTAGACCGTAGCCCAGGATTCCGTCGCTTGGATTGCGGTCGCCCCAATGTAGGCGTCTCCGAGGACGACCCACGGTGCGGTCAGAGTGTGCTGGAAGACGCTCTTCTGGATCGAGAGGAAGAAGAGTGGGTCGCCGAAGGTCAGGGCATTGATCCCCAGGTAGATCAGAGGGCCGCCCAGCCCGAGCAACAGCCAGCCAGCGTCACGATCGATCCGGCGTCGCGACAACCAGTATTCGGCGGCCAACGCCGGGAGGAGGAAGACCCCCTGCAGGCGGGCGAGGCTAGCAAGAAGGGCGCACACGCCAGCGGCCGACCAACGTCCGGTTCGCGCGAACAGGAATGACCACACGACGAACGCCAAGAAAACGCCCTCCGAATATGGGGCTATCAAGGCGAACGAAGTCGGGAACACACTAATCGCGAGCGCCCCGAGCCGCGCGGTCTGGCGCCCGTAATCCAGTCGAATGAGCCGGTAGATACCCGCAGACGAGGCGAGCGTCGCAACGAATGCCACTAGCATCCCGGCTGCCAACGGCTCGATGACGCGCGATCCAAGAGCAACCAGCGCCGGTGTCAGGGGGAAGAACGTTATGAGCGCCGGGTCCGTCGGAGGGCCATAGCCTTGCTTGGCGATCTCAAGATAATGTCCGGCATCCCAGCGCTCCCACAGTCTGAGCGGTGAGTTGCCCTGGAGGACCTGTGGGCTGAATACGAGGACTGCCAGAGGGGCAAAGGCCAGCAAGACCCCGCGCAACAAGATCGTGGGGAGAAGAGCATCGATCCAGATCGGATCGTGCGGAAGCCGCACCCGTATGAACTCCGGGGGGCGCGGCATCAGGACGGCCACTGAGCGTTGGGTGGGGTCGAGGACACCATGTACTCGCGCACGATCAAACCCCCGTCGCCATCGTCGGAGCGAACACGGCGACGATCTCGCGTCCTACGAGAAGACGCACGGCGGGCCCGCGCCGAGAACGCAACTCCCTAACCCTTCGGGATGTCGCTGCGGACGTACAGGACGAGGTCCACGCCGGGCCTGAGCGTGTAGACGCCCACCCGGTCGTAGCGGCCCGAGATGGCCGGCTCCAGCTCGGCCTCCTGGTTGACATTCGCCACGATCATCGCCTCAGTCGTCTCCACGATCGAGCCGAAGAAGCCGGCTCTCGGGTAGTCGCGCAGATACCACGGCAGCGGCCAGTAATCGGAGCTGACGATGACGATCCCGGTGTCCTTGCCTGTCCCGGCCCGGGTCGCGGTAGCCTCGATCTCGTCGACGAGCGAGAGCATCTGGCGGGTCGAGTGGACAAAGACGTATGGGTATGTCTCGTCATCGTAGTGGCGGAAATTCAGGTCGATAGCCTGATAGCCACTGCCAGCGACGGCCGCAGCAAGCACGACCGGCGTCGCGAACCGTAGCGGACCCGTTCGCCACGAACGCCACGCCTCGGATACCGCGAGGCCCGCCAGGAGCGCCAGCGGCAGGAGCATGTTGAGGATGATCCACGGGGTCTTGTACTGGATGATCGAGTAGACGGTGGTTATTCCGACGGCCCACAGCCCGGTGACCACCCAAATCAGGTCACGTCCCCGGATCGCGGCAATGAGGCCGCCAACGAACCCCAGAATGAGGATCGGTGCCTCCGTCGGGATCATCCAGGTGAGGTACCTCTCGAACGGCTGGGTCTGGGTTGCGCCGCCGGTTTGAGTCCAGATCGTGAAGGTCGCCAGGGAGTCGATAAGGCCCTTCGGGTAGTTCGTGAAGAACGACGAGAAGAGCAGCACATAGATGACCAGGAAGACGACCGCCGCTCCAGCGATATGAGCGCGAGGGATCGAGGAGAGTCCTGCGGCCATGCCCCTGCTTCTAGCTGGCTGTGACCTGGCCGGGCGATACTCGACGCCCTCGATCCATACTGGTGGTGGAGCGGGCGCCGCGCGTCCGGGACTTCGACGCGCCGCTGATGGCGACGGCATCCGAACGTAATAATGCGCGACGATGACAGCGATCAGGAGCACCACGACCGTGATGATCCCGGTCTCCTTGGTCGCAAAGAGGAGGGCTGCGGCGGCCGCGGCGGCAAGCAGGTGTTTCGGCTCGCGCCGGTCCAGGTAGAAAACCGCGGAGACGAACAAGGCCATCGAGAAGGCGACGAGCAGCGTCTCGTGGATGAAGTACCGCGAGACATAGACCGCGCCGGGCGAAATCGCCAGCAGGAGCGCCGCGGTAAGAGTGGCGACAGACCCGAAGTAACGGCGGAGTGCAAGGGGGAGCGCAACCAGCATGAGACCGAAGACCACGGGCACGAGTCGCATCGCCTCGGTCGTCAAACCGAACAGGATCTCCGAAACATAGGCGAAGTAGTACAGCGACGGGCCGTGATAGTTGGCCGGATCGTAGTGGTAGATCCCTTGCCGGACGAGGTTCGTCAGGAAGAACCCATTGA